>CAJUJZ010000017.1 GCA_910586745.1 uncultured Mucispirillum sp.
TATTTGTTATCTAATCTGTAACATATGTCCTGTTAGTTAAGAAGCTGAATAATGTATATAAATAAAAAAACTATTGATATTTTACAGATTACAGGTATATTGCTAATAATAAACTTTAACTTAATATATAAAGGTGTATCTCATGGGTATTTTAGAAGGTAAAAAAGCTTTAGTTTTCGGTGTTGCAAGTAATTTAAGTATTGCTTATGGTATTGCAAAACAGTTAAAGGCAGAAGGTGCAGTCGTTGCATTGTCTTATGCTGCAGTTCATGAAAAACGAGTAAAACCTATTGCAGAAGAATTAGGTGCTGCATTTGTTGAAGAATGTGACTTATCAAATGATGAGGCAATAGAAAGCCTTGTAAATAAATATGAAGAAAAATTCGGTAAAATTGATATTATAGTTCACTCTGTTGCATTTGCTTCAAGAGAAGCTCTTTCTGGCAGATTTATGGAAGTTACAAGAGATGATTTTCGTGTTGCTATGGATATTAGTGTATATACTCTCATAGCAGTAGTAAAAAAGTTTGAAAGAATTATGAGTGATGATGCAAGTATTGTTACATTATCATACTATGGCAGTGAAAAGGTTGTGCCTAACTATAATGTTATGGGGGTGGCAAAAGCAGCCCTTGAAGCAACAGTTCGTTATTTAGCTGTAGATTTAGGAAAAACTGGCAAAAGAATAAATGCAGTTTCAGCGGGTCCTATTAAAACATTGTCTGCTGCTGGTATATCTGGCTTTAAATCTATGCTATCATCAAATGAACAGCGTATTCCACTTGGCAGAAATATAGATATTGATGACTGCGGTAATTTAGCAGCATTTCTTTTAAGCCCAAAAGCAAAAAATATTACTGGTTCAATAGTCTATGTAGATGGTGGCTTTAATATTACAGCGATGTAAAAGTTAATCAGCATATAAAGGCGATTATTTAAATCGCCTTTTTTAATATTATTAAAAACAATTACTGGGATGAATGCAGCAATAGCATTTAAAGTATATAATGTTTACACTGAACCCGAAAGGCGAAGTATCTAAAAGAGAATATACTTTAAATATATTATATACTGCTGTAATATAAATAATTTAGATTTTTCGCCTTTAAAATCATGCTCAAAATGACTTATGTGATAAAATTTTCGGATAATTTATATTTATCTTTTTCCGTGTCATACTGAGCCATTGGCGAAGTATCTAATAAAAGATACTTTAAATATATATATATACTGCTGTAATATAAATAATTTAGATTTTTCGCCTTTAAAATCAGGCTCAAAATGACTTATAGGATAAAATTTTTAAAAAAATATATAAGGATTTGATAATATGACAAATAACTGGCTGTCTGCAATACAAAAAGCATTTCCAGCATTAAAAAAAGAAAATATAAATAAAACTAACTTAAAATTTAAGTTAATAGAAAATATTGATGATGCGTATTTAACCATAGAAGCTGCAGCAGAGAATGGTATATGCTTTTCATGGGTTGATAATGCAAACCATTATTTATTATCTGTTATGGAAACAGAAGGCTGTACTCAGTATGAAATACAAGATAAACTGGAAATTGTTTTTGACAGTCTTTTTGATAATTCATCATCTGAGCTTTATGCTGCAAGGAATATTATCATAGATGATATGTATGGTCTTGAAGTTCTTGGCGGTAATGAAATCAGTGATAATAAATATGATATTTTTTATGGTCTATACTTAAGTGATGGAAAAGAAGGATATGTTATTACAGGATTTGGTGATGATGAAATAGAATTTGTATTTGAAAAATTAACAGGTGCAAGCAGACTTTTTTACAGAAAAGATGAACCAGCATTAATAAATAAAGGTAAATCACAGGATAAGGAAATAGCTGCTTTAAGAAAATTATCAGCAAAATTGATGGTAGATTATGATATAAACTGGCAGATATTAAACTGCACATTTACTGTAAAAGACGGCAGGCTTGATACAAAAGAGGAAATATCATTTTTAATGCTTTCTGAAAATGGTGTAGAAGAAATGGATTTTTCAGAAATATATAAAGAAGATAAGTCATTTATAAATGAAATTAATGAACTTTTCTCTAGTATTTCAGTTTATGATATATCAGGCTTTACTGTTACTCTTTTTAAAGACGGCAGATATGGCATAACATATTATCCTTTAGAAGAATATGAATTTGATGAAGAACGAGAGCATATTCATGATGAAAGCTGTCAGCATGAGCATTATTATGATGATGAAGATAACGATTATTTTCCAGAACAAGGTAATGAAAAAGAGTATGCTTTAAATTATATGAATAAACTGCATTCTGATATTTTAAACCCTGTAGCAAAATGGGATAACGGTATGGTGCTTATCCAAAATACAGAAAATTTTACAATGGTTTATCCATACTATAGTATTGCAGACAATCCGTTTATAGAAGTAAATATTATAGAAGATATTCTTGAAGATATAAGTGATGAAAGCTATATGGAAGAATTAGGCTCTCAGTATGGTAAATATTACCCTGCAATGTATGACTACTTTGGAGAAAAAGTTGATGAGCTTAATTTATTTTCTGTGTTATTTTATTTTAAAAACAATGGAAAAAATCAGGCAGATTTATTATCACTTGCTTATAAAGAATTTGTTTTTGATATTTTTTGTGCTGTAGAAGATGGAGACGAAAGTGCTGAGGCAGTTAGTTTAATTGCTGCAGCAGATAGCTTTGAGCAGGAATTTGCTAATAAATCATTAATGTATATATCGTTTGATGTTTCAAATGATGATGATATTTTATCACTATGCAGTAAAGTGACAGGTTTATCTGTAAATGGTGAAGAAGTGCTTGATAACTGTAATGACACAGTAAAAAATATATTAAGCAGCCTGCAGGTAGTATTTGATAATACAAAATACAGTAATTATAATAAAACAGGCAGATTTACAATATTTCCAAATGGAAAAATAGGTGTGCAGTTTATATAGAAAAACAGCAATTTAATAGAAATTTTAAAAACATTTAAAATTTTGTTTGACAATTTTACATAAAATTCTTATTATCATTTTTCATTGTATAAAAAGTGAGTCTGATATATCAGACATTTTCTTATAAATTTATGGAGGCAAAAGATGGCACAGCTTACTCTGGCAAAGCGTACCAACTTAAAAAAAGTTCGCAAACAAGGTTTTCGTGCAAGAATGGCTACTAAAGGTGGCAGACTTGTTATCAAAAGAAGACGAGCAAAAGGTCGTAAACGCCTTGCAGTTTAAACCTGAATGTTTTCCCCGTAGCCTGCATATTTGTAAATCAAAAGAATTTACAGCAATATATACGGGGAAACGAGTTTCAGGCTCAATGTTTATAATATATTATAATATATTGGGCAGTATAGGCAAAGCAGGTTTTACAGTTAGTAAAAAAGTTAGTAAATCAGCAGTTGAGCGTAACAAGCTTAAACGAAGATTAAGAGAAATATACAGGCGAAATAAAAATGTACTGCCTGCGAATGTATCTATAATTATACGAGTGCTGCCGCAAGCCGCAGGAGCTGATTTTAATGAAATTAAAAATGAAGTTCTTTCGCTTTTTAAAGTTATTGCATCCAAAGAATATAGCAGTAATGCTGATTAAATGCTATAAATATTGTATTTCTCCCTATCTTGGCAATCGCTGCCGTTTTTATCCAAGCTGCTCAAGTTATGCTATAGAGGCTTTTCAAAAAAAGGGTTTTATTGCAGGATTTATCTTAACTGTATGGCGTATTCTGCGTTGCAATCCATTCTGTAAGGGTGGTTATGACCCTGTTAAGTAGGGAATATTAAATAATTAAGGATTGTTTATATATGGATAAAAGAACCGTTATAGCTTTTGTGCTTAGTTTTGTAGTATTAATTGGCTGGACTTACTTTATAGCACCTATGTTTGCACCTGTTCAGACTGAAACAGATAATACAACAGTTTCCAAAATCCCACAGGCACCAGCCCAAAATACAGCAGTTGATAATGTAACACTTGTTAACATTAAGCAAGGCATACAGGCTTCAGCCACAGAAGAATTAACACTTGAAAAATCTAAATTAATGGAAGTTACTTTTAATACTGCAACAGGTGATATTAGAAGTGTTGCTCTCCCTGCATGGTCAGATACTGAAGGTGGATTTGTTACTTTTAATAAAAATGGCACATCAGATTATGCAAAAATATTAACACCAGTAACTACTGGTTATACAAAAAAAGTAATGCATTTAGAAGGCAGTAAAGTTATTACTTTCACAGCTCAAAGTGGCTCTTTAATTATTAATAAATCATACCAGTTATATGATAATTCTTATTTAATAAAATCTACAATTGATGTTACAAATACAGGTAATAACTCATTAAATATTCCTGTTAAAATAAATATAGGTCCAAAACTTGGCTCTGGTTTTGAAGATGCAACTTATGTGTTTGAAGGTGCTGTTATTTCTAATGGTAGCAAAACTTACAGAGTAAAAATGAATGATACTGACAGCGAAGTTTTAGATAAAGCAGTATGGGCTGGTTATACTTCTAAATATTTCTTATTTGCAGCTGCAAGTAATGAATTGTTTAAAAAAGCAGAAATTTTTCCAGAAGATAAATCTGTAGCAGCATCTATAAATACTGACTTTATTGTAAACCCTGGCAGCAGACATCAGGCTTTATTTGATTTTTATGTTGGTCCTAAATATTATGACCAGTTAAAAGATTTAGGGCTTTCTCTGCAAAAAAGTATGGATTACGGCTGGTTTTATTTTATAGCTATTCCTATGCTGTATATATTAAATTTCTTAAATGGTATATTTCATAACTATGGTATTGCTATTATTATACTTACTATTATTGTAAAAGTATTAACATTACCTCTTACATTAAAAAGTATGGTATCAATGAAAGAAATGACAAAAATTCAGCCAAAAGTTTTAGAATTAAGGGAAAAGTTTAAAAATGATCCTGCAAAACTTAATCAGGCTACAATGGATTTATACAAAGAACATAAAGTAAATCCATTAAGCGGTTGTTTTCCACTGCTTTTACAAATACCAATATTTTTTGCATTATATAAAGCTCTGCTTTTATCATTAGAATTGAAAGGTGCACCATTCTTTGGCTGGATTGTAGACTTATCTGCAAAAGACCCATATTATATTACACCTATAGTTATGGGTATAACTATGTTCATTCAGCAAAAAATGACACCATCTACTGCGGACCCTATGCAGCAGAAAATATTTTTAGCTATGCCTGTTATATTTACATTTTTGTTTATAAACTTCCAGTCAGGTCTTGTACTTTACTGGCTTACAAACAATGTGCTGTCTATTATTCAGCAGTATATAATTAACAAGAGAAAATAGTGAAAGAACAAACTAGTATTTAATACGAGGTTATATTATGAGAATTTTTGAAGTGGAAGGAGATAGTGTAGAGGAGATTATCTCCCAGTTTACAAAACAGCAGAATGTTTCTGCTGACTACATCAGCTATGAAGTAATTGAGCAAGGCTCTAAAGGTCTTTTTGGTATTGGCAAAAAAAATGCAAAAGTAAAAATTACTTATAATGAATTAGAATATATTAAAAAGAAAGCAAAATTTATGCTTAATGAGCTTTTAGAAAAAGCAGGCTTTACAGATGCTCATGTTAGTGTAGAAGAAAATGATAACAGACTTTTATTAAATATAGAAACTAAAACACCAGAATTATTAATAGGAAAATCAGCTCAAACTCTTGATGCTCTGCAGTATGTATTTGATAAAATGATAAACTTATCAGAAGACTGTGAAATAAGTCTTATTGTAGATGTTGGCTTTTACAGAAAACGCAGAGTGGAAGAAAATATTGCAAAAGCTCTTGCAATGGTAGAAAAAGTTAAAAAATCAGGCAGACCATTTAAACTTGCTCCAATGAGCAGTATATTAAGAAAAGAAATTCATATAGCATTAAAAAATGTGTCTGGCGTTACAACAATTTCTACCGGTGAAGGTCCATTAAAACAAGTATCTATTGTGCCAGATAAACCAAGAAACAGTAAAGGCAGATTTAATAATAGAAGAAATCATAGATATAATAGAGAAGAAAACTAATGGTTATGAAAATTTTTGTACTGGCAGCAATACTTGCTGGTATTTATTTCTTTTTTAAAATAAAAGATAAAAAACAGGCTGAGCAGAAGTATGCAGATAATAATGAAGAAGTGAAAGCTGTTGAAATGAAACAAGATGCTGTATGTGGCTCTTATGTGGAAGAAACCACTAAATATAAAGTAAGGCTGCATGATAAAATATATTATTTCTGTTCAGAAGAATGTAAAAATAAGTTTATAGGCGAACATACAAATCGTTAGGATTTAGGAGATATAATGTATACATTATTGATAGGATTATTATTTGGTGTTGTTACTGGTTATTTAGGTTTTTTAATATATCCAAGTTATATACTTGCAAGTTTAACATTTGTTGCAGGTGTTTTAGTGTTTAATTTTTTCATGGGGCGTTACTTTATGAAAAAATTAACAGAAATATTTAACTCTACTGAAAAAGATATAAAATCAGGCAAAACAGATATAGCAATAGAAAAATTAAAAACAGGCTATAAATATTCTAAATGGCAGTTTTTAGTGAAAGAGCAGATAGATTCTCAAATAGGTATAATATTATATGCTAATAAAAGGTTTGATGAAGCTCTGCCTTATCTAAAAAAAGCACTTAAAAGCAACTGGATGGCAATGAGTATGCTTGCGGCATATTACTACCGCCAAAAAGATTATACTAATATGAAAGCTGTTATGGAAAAATCATCTAAAGCTAATAAAAAAGACAGCTTTACTCAGTGCCTGTATGCTTATTTCTTATCAGAAACAGGTGATGTTGATGGTGCTATTGCTGTCCTTGCAAAAGCTATGAAAAAACTGCCGTCAGATGAAAGACTGCAGAATGCAAGTGATGCACTTAAAAACAGAAAGAAAATTAAAATGCAGGCTTACAATACTTTGTGGCTGCAGCTTCATTTAGCAAAAATGCCTGAAGGTATAAAACAGTATCAAACATTAATAGGTAGACAAAAAATAACTAGAAGATAAGTAGAATTTATGCTTGAAGATATACAAAGCTCAAAAGATACAAGAAATATTGATATAGACCAGGTAGGTATAAAAGACATTGTCTACCCCATATCTTTACAAGACAGAAATAAAGGTGTTCAAAACACTACCGCAAAAATCACTATGAGTGTTATGCTGCCTCATCAGTATAAAGGCACTCATATGTCTAGATTTGTAGAAATATTAAACAAACATAAAGATAATATGGATATTCATAATGTAGGCTCTATCTTGCAGGATATGCGTGAAAGGCTTGCATCTGATTCATCTTTTATATCACTTTCTTTTCCTTATTTCATAGAAAAAACAGCACCAGTATCTAAAATGAAATCACTTATGGACTATAACTGTGAGTTTTCTGGCAGCTGTTCAGAAAACGGGCTTGATTTTGTATTAAAAGTAAAAGTTCCAGTTCAGTCATTATGCCCATGTTCAAAAGAAATATCAGAATACGGTGCACATAACCAAAGAAGTATAGTGTCTATATCTGTTCGTTTTAATAAAACAGTATGGATAGAAGATTTAATAGAGATTGCAGAAAACTCAGCAAGTTCATCAATATATTCTCTTTTAAAAAGAGAAGATGAAAAATATGTTACAGAATATGCTTATGACAACCCTGCATTTGTAGAAGATATTGTCCGCAGTTTAGCTGAAAAGCTCATGAAAGATGACAGAATCACATGGTTTGAAGTAGAATGTGAAAATATGGAATCAATACATAATCATAATGCCTGGGCAAGAATTGAAAGAAAGAAATAAATAAATATAAATAGAGGATTTGTTGTATGACATATAATAAATATTTGTATTATTTTGCTTTAATTTCTCTGTTTTTTTCAATTTATCTTATTAGTTTTTCTATTTATAATTTTCCTTCAGCAGATGATTTTATTTATGGTGCAAAACATTCTTTAAGTTCATTTACTCTAGCCATAAACAGTTATTTGTATGGTTCAAGTGGTAGAATATTTTCAAATACTCTCTATCATTTTTTTGCAGGTGTATCTAATAATAACCTAATAATTTATCAAATACTTCCTATTTTTACTTTTGTATTTTTTGGTATAGTTATTTACCTGCTTTTATCTATTATATTTAAATCTTTTCATAAAAAAGATGTATTTGCATTAACTTGTATTTTTATATTCATATGGTTATTAAGCCTTAATTCTATGAATGATACAGTCCTTTGGTATGGTGGAATATTTAATTATTTATTTCCCATGTCATTAATGTTCTTTAGTATTTATCTTTTTTTAAAAGCCTATTATGCTGACAATAAAATACATACAATATTTTTCTTATTTCTTTCATCAACAATTCTTTTCGTTTCTTCTTTTTCTAATGAAGCACTGTTTTTAGTATTTTTTATAATATATTTTTTGATATTTTTCTATGGCATTGTTTATAAAAATGCAAGATTAAAATCTTTGCTTACATTAAATATGTTAGCATTAATTGCTGCGTTTATATTTATCCTTTTTGCCCCTGGTAGTAGCAATAGAGCAGGGGGGAATACTGATTTATTGTTTGGCATATATAGGGGGTTAATGACAGCCTTAGAACGCGGTTTTTCATATTATTTTGCAACTGCAGTTATTCCTGTTTCATTATTTTTATATCTTATTTTCCATAAAAATAAACCTAAAAAAGTTTGTCCTAATTTATCATACAAATATCATGGTATTATATTTATTGGTTTAGGTATAGTTTTGAGCTGGGCTGCTCATTTTGTTATTTCCTATGGTCTTGGAGCTTTAGGACTTCCACCAAGAGCAAAAGTAATACCACAAACTTTTTCACTTATTACTTTTATTTTTGGTAATATTTACTTAATGCATTACATAAATTTTTACAATAAGTATTGTATTCATAAAAAGAAATTTATTATTTTCATTTGCTTTTACTCTTTATTTTCTGTATTAAATTCTGATGATTTTACAGGCTCTATAATTAGTTTTGGTGAGCATAAAAGTTATTATGAGCAGTCTAAAATGCGTTTAGAATTTATAAAAAATGCTGATAAAAATAAAAAAGAAATAATTTTAAAGAAAATATCTGTTGCACCATATCCTGTAGCTCCAATTGATGAAAGAATGATTAGCAGTGACTGTAGCTATTATGTAAATACTCAACTTTCATATTATTATAATTATAAAGGCTGTATAAGGTTAGAAAGTGGAATGGATGGAGATAATTCTACCTCTAAAAAATATTTTAGAACCAAAGATTACATTCTAAAAGATGGTGCAAGAATTTGGTTATACAACCTTTTTAAGTAGCTATTTACATGCAGATACAGATATTTTTTTAGATTCTTTTTTATTCCTTATTGTAGTAAGTTTAAAATCAACACATTTATTATCTTTTGCACTGTATCTAAATAATTCCACATCTACCTGTTGTATAAATTTATCTTTGCCATTAGCTGTAATATAAACATTGTATTTTGGATTATTTTTTTCTTTATCCCATGTAAGTATAATATCATTACCGTTACGGCGGACTACAATATTCTGTGGTGGCAGGTTTAATGTGTTTGTATCTCTTTTAAAATCCTGCCTGTAGGGTATGCCTGTATTATTATCATAATCATAAGGTATAGCCATAACAGAAAGTGTTGCAGAATTAACTGGTAGCTCATCAAAGCATGTTTTAATGCCGTTTTTAGCTTCGCCCATTTTTGTGCCGTTAATAGTTACAATTGTATTTACTACAATATCACTAATCCCTGGATATACACATACTCTTTTATTTCTTTCATAAGTTATTTTAATAATAGAGTGTTTTATAGGGCTGTAATATTTAATAGTTTTCATTAATGCTGGTGAATATGTTTTCACTTTTCCATAATAATGGCGAAATCTGTATTTATATACTCTGTTATTTACAACATCAGTATCAGTATAAGTCTGTTTAGGGTTAATTAAAGCAACTCGCTTAAAGCCTGCCAGATTAAAAAAGCCTATACTTTCATCAGCTTTTTCAACAAATAATGTATAGTTATCACTGCCGTTATAAATAGCTACACCATCACTGTTTATTGCATAGTCAATAGCTGTAGGGTATGGAATATCCAGTGTACCTTTTGGCACAGGATTGGATTTTAACCCGCAGGCATAAAGCATAAATACTGTGATTAAAAGAGCAGTATACTTATAAATTGTCATCTAAAAAGCTCTTAGCAAGTTTCACTTGAGTCATAACTGATTCTGCTGATGTGCCGCCGTATGAATTTCTGCTGTTTACAGACGCATCAAGAGTAATATAGTTATAAACATCATTTTCAATAAATTTAGAAAACATTTGCATTTCATTAACAGATAAGTCTTCTAAATTTTTATTATTATCAATAGCATAAGCAACAGTTTTACCTACAATATGGTGGGCTTCTCTAAAAGGTATACCTTTGCGGACAAGATAGTCTGCTAAATCTGTAGCTGTAGAATAGCCTTTGCCAGCTGACTGACGCATTTTATCTACATTCACATTCATTTTTTCTATCATTGGTGCAAATACTTTAAGTGAAGCAAGTAGTGTATCAACTGCATCAAAAAGCGGCTCTTTATCTTCCTGCATATCTTTATTATATGCAAGTGGCAGACCTTTCATAATAGTAAGCATTGTAACAAGTGAGCCATATACTCTGCCAGTTTTACCTCGGATAAGTTCTGGAATATCAGGATTTTTTTTCTGCGGCATAATAGACGAACCTGTACAGTAATCATCTGTTAATGTGATAAAGTTTACATCTGGATTAGAAAAAAGTATTATTTCTTCAGAAAATCTTGATAAGTGCATCATACATATACTTGCTGCAGATAAAAACTCTATTACAAAATCTCTGTCAGAAACAGAATCTATACTGTTTTCAGTAGGGCCGTAAAATCCAAGAGTATTTGCTGTATAATTTCTGTCTATTGGGAAAGTGGTTCCAGCAAGAGCACCAGCACCTAATGGGCAGTAGTTTGCTCTAATCATTAAATCATTTATACGCTGAAAATCTCTTTTAAACATTTGAAAATAAGCCATTAAGTAGTGTGAAAATAAAATAGGCTGCCCCTGCTGCAAATGAGTAAATCCCGGCATAACAACACCTATATTGTTAATAGCTTTATCAACAAGCACTCTTATAAGGTTAATAAGGTATGCTTTCACAGTTTCTGCTTCATACATAATATACATTCTAACATCAACTGCCACCTGGTCATTTCTACTGCGTGCAGTGTGCAGTTTACCACCAACAGGGCCTGCTATTTCAGTAAGTCTTTTTTCAACTGCCATGTGTATATCTTCATCGCCTATATCAAAATTAAATTCGCCTTTTTCTATTTCATCAAGGACTTGTTCCAAGCCTGCAACTATTGCTCTTGCTTCGCTTTCTGCAATAATTCCCTGACGGCTTAGCATGACAGCATGTGCTATACTTCCTTTAATATCAAATTTATATAATCTTTTATCAAAGTAAATTGATGCATTAAATTCTTCAACAAATTTATCTGTAGGCAGGTTAAATCTGCCAGCCCATGGTTTTTCACTCATTATTTATCTCCTTTTGGTGCGTGTCTTTTTTCAAGTTCTTTTAAAACTTCTGTAAAATCTATACCTTTAAAACGAAGTGCAACCATTAAGTGATATATATAATCGGCTGCTTCTGCTGCTGTTTCATAAGGCGGTTCAGTTAAAAATGCTTTAATAAATTCTGCATTTTCTTCACCAAGTTTTTTTATGATTTTATTAGCACCCCCTTCAAGTAATGTGGTAGTATAAGAAGCAGGGCTAGGATTTTGCTGTCTTTCTTTAATTGTTTCGTTTAGTATAAGCAGTATATTTTCCATATTATCCTCTATAATCTAACAGGTATATTTTTATTTTTTAAGTATTCTTTTACTTCTAATATAGTCATTTCCTGAAAATGAAATACACTTGCAGCAAGGGCAGCATCTGCAAGTCCGTATTGAAAGCCTTCATAAAAATGCTCCATAGTGCCAACTCCCCCTGATGCTATTACAGGTATTGTTACAGCCTGGCTTACTGCTTTTGTAAGCTCTATGTCATAGCCTGTTTTCATACCGTCTTTATCCATACTAGTAAGCAGTATTTCACCAGCACCAAAATATTCCATAGTTTTTGCCCAGGCTATGGCATCAAGACCTGTTCTTTTTCTACCTCCAGCAATAACTACTTCATAAGAGCCATCTTCTCTTGATTTTGCATCTATTGCAGCAATAACAGCCTGCGAGCCGAATTTATTAGCTGCTTCTTTTATAAAATCAGGGTTTTTTACAGCTTCTGAATTTATAGATACTTTATCAGCTCCAGCTGCAAAAAGACTGCGTATATCTTCAATAGTTCTTATACCGCCGCCAACAGTAATAGGCATAAAAACATTTTCTGCTGCTTTTTCTATAACATTTATCATAATGTTTCTTTTTTCACTTGTGGCTGTAATATCTAAGAATGCTATTTCATCAGCACCCTGTTTTTCATACTCTATTGCAGCTTCTACAGGGTCGCCTGCGTCTCTAATATTAACGAAATTTACTCCTTTTACTACTCTGCCGTCTTTTATATCAAGGCACGGGATAATGCGTTTTGCAAGCATACTTTCTCCAGTTTAAACAAATTTAAATTTTTATAACATATAAATACTTAAAAGTTAAATAAAAAATTATTTAAATTTAAATAAAAATATGGTAAAAGATATATTATGAGAAAAACATTACTTATAACAATATTTATTTTTTATTCTTTTTTTACTTGTTTTGCAGAAGAAGTGAAAACTGTAGCCGATATTTTCCCTAAGGCAGCCCATATGAAAGGCGGTTCTTCTTCATGGATTGTAACAGGTGTAGTGACAGAAAAACGGGACAGATGCACAGTTTATGAGAATACTTACGCTTATTATTCTACTAAAAAAGAAAAAATATTAGATATTGAGCGTGAAAATACTTATGTTGTTTCTGCACGCATATTTGAATGTGACAATTTTGCTGAAGCACTGAAAAATTATAAAGAGCTTGCAGATATTTCTAAAAAGCATGCAAAGCGTAAACAGGTTGCTCCAGTTCCTTTTGGTGAACAGGGAATAATGGTTGCACTGCCTTTGCAGACAAAACAGGGTAAAAGTCAGCAGGCTAATTTCTATGTTACTTATATTTTTAGAAACTTTGTAATACAGGTATATTCTGATGACGGCTTTGCTCAAATGGATATGTCTGGTGCTATTGAAAGCAATATATATAAATACCTTAAAACAAAAGACATAAATTATGCAGTAAACAGAATAAACTTAAAAGTAGAAACTGGCACTGCATTATATATGGACAGTCTTTCTTTCACAGGTGATAAAGTAGCTTCAGTTTTAATAAGCGGTATAGTGCTTGATGCTAATAATAAACCTGTGCCTGATGCTAAAATTACAGCAGTAGAAACAAACCAGACTACAATAAGTGATAAATCTGGTAAATTCAGCATCAATGTTACTTCTGGAAAAGGTAAATCGATTTCTATGGTTAAAACTATTATGCTTCCATTTCCTATTCATGGAGAAAGGCTTGCATTATCAACAGGTTTTTATCCTATAGAAGTAAAAAATAAAGATAAGGAAGTATTCAGCGGTTTATTAAATATTCTTGTTAAAAATAACAGGGTATCAGGCTATCTTATAGATACAAACCTTAATAAAAGATTTCCTGTGACAGGATATGTAAGGGGCGATAATGTAACAATAGATACAGACTGTACAGAGCCTGGTTCTGCATTAAACTGCCGTAAAATATTTAAAGGCAGTCTTGTTTCTGATTATGTAGTGCAGGGTAAAGCTATTGGTGTTGGCAGTGGTGATTTTACAATAGATAAAAATAAATTTACTGTTATTACAGAAAGTCCATATATTAGAGATGCAGGAATAACGATAAACCTTTCTGTGCTGCAAAATGGGGTGCAGAAATACAGCAGACAAAACAATATGCCTCTTAATGCAGGCACTGCTAATAAAAGTTATATTGAACTTAAAACAAATGACTTTATTGGTAAAGATATGCTTTATTTTAAAGAAGCCTTTTTAAAACTGAATGTGCTTGGATTAAATATTAAAAATAAAGCAGAAATTGTACTTTTTAAAAGAGTGGTAGATAAAAGCGGTAATGTTTCTATGCTGAGGATTGCTCCGCTTAAAACAGTTACTAAAGATGATATCAATGAAATCAGTCTTGATATTTCAAGCCAAATCCGCCAGCCAAATGAGCAGGGTTATTTTATAGGGTTAATAGGCGATGAAAAAGACTATATTATATTTAATGGCAACACTATCCGCATAGATTTAAGTTATTATGAAGATGCATCTTCATATAAACCTCGCAAAGTTTTAAGTATTGCACTTAAAGATTTTAACGGTGTTGATATGGTTGCTAATAAAGGTTATATTGAAAAAGATAGTCAGCAGGATATTATACTTTCATTAAGTATATCTGCCCGCGGCAGAAATTTAGAGCAGATAGAAGTTATTGCAGATGCTGATACAAGGCGGGTATGGAATACTGTAATAGATGATATTTATCCAGCAATAGCAGTTCTTCAAAATGGCGGTATTTTAAACGAAGATGATTCTTCAATTAATATACCTTTAAAATCAGATGATGAAATATTTGATTTACATTTATACAAAGGCTCATTAATAGAAGAAAATATTAAGAAAATTACAGTTAAGGCAGTTATTGACGGCAAACTGTATGAAAATTTTATATCATTAAAATAGGAAAAATTATGACATTATATGAGACATTAAAAAGCAGTTTATTTATCATGGCTGGTCCATGTGTTATAGAAAGTAAAGATATATGTTTTGAAATTGCAGAGCGTGCAAAAGCAGCATCAGAAAAATATGGCTTTACATATATTTTTAAAGCATCTTTTGATAAAGCAAATAGAACAGCTGCATCAAGTTTCCGTGGAACAGGTCTTGAAAAAGGTTTAGAAGTATTACAGGCTGTTAAAGAAAAATTTAATGTGCCGATAGTTACAGATATCCATGAAAGCTGTCAGGCAGAACCTGCCAGTAAAGTGTGTGATATAATCCAAATCCCTGCATTTTTATGCAGACAGACAGATTTATTAACAGCAGCAGCAAAAACAAAAAAAATAGTAAATATTAAAAAAGCTCAGTTCTTAAGCGGATTAGATATGAAATATCCACTTGAAAAAGTATATACAGCAGATAATAAACAGGTAATGCTTACAGAAAGAGGCACAATGTTTGGTTATGGTAATCTTGTTGTAGATTTCCGCAGCCTTATAGATATGCAGCAGTTTAATGTTCCTGTTATTATGGACTTAACTCACTCTACACAAAAGCCTGGAGCATTAGACGGCAAAAGCGGCGGCAATCCTGAATATGCTCCATATCTAGCAGCAGCTGCCAGTGCCTGCGGTATTCGCGGTTTTTTTGCAGAAACTCACCCAGAGCCAGCAAAAGCATTATCTGATGGTGCTAATATGGTTAGTCTTGATGATTTTACAAAGCTTCTTGAAAATATTAAAAAACACAGCATTTAATTGGAGAATATAATGGGAGAAAGATTTAAAAAGTTTTCTAGGTATTTTGGCGGCGAGTATATGAAATACTGGTATATTGCTTTTGCAATAACAGTATTACTAATGCTTGCTTTTTCTATTGCTGATGCAAAAGTAGATAAATTTAAATTTACTGTATATAATGAAGATGGCACAATACAGTCTGAGCAAATAATTTCTAAAGAGGAAGTAGATATTAGAGCCCGTTCTGCTCATTCCCGCTCAATTGTTCCAGAAAAAATATTTTAATTTTTATATAATATTACTGCCTTTTTTATAAGGGCAGTAATTTTTTTTAAAGAGTATATATGGCAGTTTTTCTTTCTGTAATCTTTTTATCTTTTATTGGTCTTGGGTTTTCAGATACCATATTAGGCATTATATGACCAGTAATACAAAAGGATATGAATGCACCACAGTGCTGGCATTATTGTTTTAATTGTGCAGGCTGGTACAGTTATTTCAAGCCTTTTCAGCTCAAAGTTTGTTTATAAATATTTTACTCAAATGGTTACTTTCTTCAGTATTCTATTAACTTCTATTGCTTTAATAATATTTGCTTTTTTTGATAATGTGTTATTCTTTTTGCAGCTGCTGTTCCTTTAGGGCTTGGGGCTGGAAAGGTTGATGCAGCACTTAATAGTTATGTAGCTAATAACTTTAAATCAAACATTATGAATTTTCTTCACAGCTTTTTGGGAGTGGGTGCTTTTTTAGGTCCTTTCACAATGAGTTTTTTTGTAAAATTAGATTATGGCTGTAGAGCAGATTATATTTTTACAGCTGTTTTTTTGTGTTATAACTTTTACTGTATTCTTGTCAATAAAAATATATGTAAATACAGGAAACAGAATCGAAGAAAAAGTATATATATCAAATAAAAACGCCTTAAAATTACCACTTGTTAAATCGGATTTAATATCATTTTCCTTTTTCAGTTATATTGAGCTTACAACTGGACTTTGGATAAGCAGTTATTTTATTTACAGTTTAGGTATTTCAGAATATTGTGCAGCATTAATTACTGCTTTTTTTTACGGTTCAATTGCTGCAGGCAGGATAATAACAGAGATTTTTTCAAATAACTTTGAAAACTATAAAATAATAAGACTTGGTGAAATTACAATCATTACAGGCTGTCTGCTTATGATATTTGGAAATATTTATTTATCAGTTGCAGGAATATTTGTGACAGGTATATGTTTCTCGCCAGTATATCCTGTCATGCTTTATGAAATACCAAAACGATTTGGAGAGCAGGCATCTCTTAAGTTATTGGGCTTCAAATGGCATTATCTTATACTAGCGGAGCTGTTTCACCGTTTATTTTTGGAGAGTTTGCAGATGAGTGTTCTTTTAATCTGCTGCCATATTATATACTATTTGGTGCTGTTATTATATTTATATCTTCAGAATATTTAAACCGCAGTTTAAAAAAATATAAACCTATATAATTACAGGCTTATTTATAGCAGTATCTGGTGTAATACCGCCTTTTAATACACTTATAACTGATTCTGCACAGCTTACAGCCATATTTTCCTTTGTAGCCTGAGTAGAGCTTCCTAAATGCAGAGATAGTACTACATTATCAAGCTTTTTCAAATCTTCATTTATTTCTGGTTCAAACTCATATACATCAAGTCCTGCTGCATATATAATTTTTTCAGAAAGAGCTGTGGCTAAATCACTTTCTCTAATAATAGGACCTCTGCCAATATTAACTAAAACAGCAGTTTTTTTCATTTTTTTAAACTCTTTTAATGAAAAAATATGTCTTGTTTCAAGTGTTAATGGGGCAGTAATGATTAAAAAATCAGACCATTCTAAAAGTTCATCAAATGTGGCATAAGTTGCACCAAAAATTAATTCTGCCTGTTTGTCTCTGTGTCTGTTATGATATATTATATCCATAGAAAAGCCAGTGGCTATTTTTGCAACAGCCTGACCAATATTTCCCATACCAAATATACCTAATGTTTTTTTATAAAAATCAAGTCCAGTCATCAGGCTGTGGTTCGTATTGCCTGAAAATCTGCCGTTTCTTGCATATTTGTCTGCTTCAGGTATATGGCGTGCTGCACTCATTAATAATGCAAAGCCATATTCTGCTGTGCTTTGAGTTAATACATGCTTTGTTGTGCAGACTGTTATTCCTCTATGGGTGGCATAATCTACATCTATATTATCACTTCCTGCATCAAAATTTGCTATTACTTTAAGTTTAGGGGCTGCTTCCATAAGTGGTCTATCAACAATATCACTTGATGTACATATTAATGAATCAGTATCACTCATCATCTGCCTAAGCCTTATAGGTGGAAGGGGTTCATCTATACTGTTTGCATCAACCCGTATATCTTCTAAATAATTATTAATAATATTTGGTAATTTGGAAGTGATAACAACTTTCATACTGCCCCCCCCCCTAATATTTTTTCCTTCTAAATAAATCTGTCCTTTTAGAAATAACTCTGTCTATAAAAAGCATACCATTAAGATGGTCAGTTTCATGCTGAATAAGGATAGCTTCAAATCCGTTGGTTTCAAGAACATTCTGCTGCATATTTTCATCAAAATAGCTTACAACTATTTTTTCTGCTCGTGTAACATTTCCTGTAAAATCTGGAACACTCATACAGCCTTCTCTTGAAGTAACTGTGCCGCTGTGCTCAATAATTTCTGGGTTAATCATTACCATAAAGCCATGGTTTTCTTTGCATTTTTTGTTGAGTGAGGCATCTATTGTGATTATTTTTTTAAGCTCGCCTATCTGAGGGGCTGCAATCCCTGTAGAATGACCTGCATCAAGCATTGTGTCTTTTAAATCCTGTATAATCTGCTTAACTTCTTCTGTTAATTCTGTAACATCAGCAGCATCCTGCTTTAATATATCGTTTGGATATTTTAATACTTCTCTTAA
The DNA here is from genome assembly GCA_910586745.1 of uncultured Mucispirillum sp. Classification (GTDB taxonomy): domain Bacteria; phylum Chrysiogenota; class Deferribacteres; order Deferribacterales; family Mucispirillaceae; genus Mucispirillum. The sequence goes on from CAJUJZ010000017.1 coordinate 18,609, forward strand.
TGCCATAATTAAAGCTCATAAAACTCAATTTTTTTTATATTTATTTGAGTGTTAATTTCTTTTGCAGTTTTCTTTAATGCTTCCTGCCAGATATTTTCATTATTTTCATTATCAGCAGCCACTTCCAGCATCATAATATATACTTTTTGGCTGCCACCTGTTATTTTTGTCTGCAAATCTATAATATTTAAGTTATTTTTTGCTAACTCTTTAGTAATTGCATGAACTATTCCTGCTTTATCTGCACCATATACAGATATGGAATAGTGGATGCCTTCTTTTATTTCTGGCTTTTTATCAAATTTAAAAACTTCCATGTGTGAGCGGATATTTTTAAACATATCTTTTATTTCCTGCTCTTTATAGTCTTTATCGTTTGTAATTATAAATATCATGGAAAATACACCCTGTAATAGAGTAGAGCTGGAATCAGCCAGGTTAAAGCCGTTATCAAAAAGAACTTTTGTTGTATCTGCTACAATACCTTTTGAATCAGTATTTACAAAACTTAATGCATAATAATGTGTATCCATATAAACCCTCATAATATTATTAACAGCATAAATGTTTATGCAATAATAATCAATGTTTTTTTTAGAAAACTTTAAAAGGATAAATTATTAGTTTTATTTTAATATTATAAAGATAAAAATATATCTTTATTATCAGTTAGTTATGTGTAATTATGTAGAGAATGTGTTCGGGGGGGGGAATGTATTGACTGATACCAGATAAGCTGATAGTAGTGAGAAAAATTGTGTAAGGTTATTTATGGTATTAAATATGAAAATTAATAAAAATATACTATTAGGAACGGTTATTGGTGCAGTATGTTATTTTGCACTTTTTGATATAAAAACTTTAGACCCTTCATATATTGAATGGTATATACAAAAAGGCGATAGAGGACAGCATATCCTGGGTTTTCTCGCATATATTAATAGTTCATTCTATTTTCCTTATTCGTTAACAGATTTTATTTTTTACCCTGAAAAAGTATCTATTGTTTATACTGATTCACTTCCATTAATATCATTTATATTAAAACCGATAGGAAAAATTGCAGGATATTTTCAGTATTTTGGAATATATGGCTTATTTAATTTTATTATGCAGGGTATTTGTGCTGCAATTATAATAGGAAGATGGACAAATAATAAAATTTTACTTGCAGTATTTACTACTATGATAGTATTAACCCCTGTATTTATAGTGCGATTGTATGCCCATCATGCTCTTTCAAGCCATTGGATTATATTATTATCAATAGCATATATACTTAATAATTATGAATCTCCAAATAATATAAGAAAAGATATGATTTTTTGGAATTGTATGTTTTTTATAATTCCGGGTATTCATTTTTACTTTTTTCCAATGGTTTTTGGTTTGGCTTTTATGTATATTCTGTATAAATATTATAGAGATAAAAAATATTTTATACTGCAAATTTTCACTCATTTTGCAGTAACTTTTACAGCTTTGTTTATTTATGGTTATTTTTATAATCTTGAGGCTGCTGGCACTTCTGGAGTAGGTCATTATGTATCAAACCTAAATACATTTATAAACAGAGCAAATATAGGAAGTATTCTTCCGGGAATGCCAATACTTTCTGGTCAATATGAAGGAATAGGCTATTTAGGCCTAGGTTTTATACTTCTAGTATTATTTGCTTTTATTATTATGATATATAAAAAATTAAATCATAGAACCATTATAAAAAACAGAAAATTATTTTATTATATATTGATAACATTTGCAGTATTTTTGTTTGTATCTTTTGGTGGTAAGATTGCTTTTAACAATCACATACTTTGTAATATTGATTTAAGCAGACTTTTATCTACATTTAGGTCGTCAGGCAGGTTTATATGGGTTTGTGTATATATTATTAACTTTGTTTCTATATATTATATACTTACAAATATAAAAACAAATAAAGGAAAATCAGTAGTATTATTTATTGCAGCAGTAATATTTATTGTCCAGATTGTCGATATATATCCATTTTTAAAAAATAAATCTAATCAAATTAATAGTATGGTATCAAATAATACAAACTCAATGATGTTTAATGATGAGCAGTGTAAGTATTTAAAGGATAATTTTGAGTTTGTTCATATTAATAGTAATGCAAGTGGTAATTATTCAGTATTTTACCCACATATATACAGTTTTTTTAGATGCGGTATTCCAATAAATAATTTTTATACAGCAAGAACACTTTTGACAAGTGTGAGGCAGGCAAAAGATAAATTGATATATCAAAATATAGCTGATGGAAGACTTGATGATAAAATATTAGTATTAAATGCAGAAGCAAATAAAATTAGTATGAAAAATATTCATGTTCATAGACTTAATGGTGTATTATTGCTTGCTAACAAGCAGATACCTTTTTTAGAAGATGTATCGGAAGATTTTATTAGTAAAAAAAATTGATTTACAATAAAATTTGACTTTATAATTATAAAAACAACAAATAAAATATATGAAATTCACAGCATAACTGTCTGTAATTTTTTTGCGGTGTATAAGCTGTGTTTTTATGTCATACTATATCAAATGTTTTTCTGAATCTGCCAAACAGATGAAGGAACTAAATTGCAGATACTGCATATATTTACCACATTCTAATTTATTGCAGGTATTAGAAATTTGTATATTCCAAATTCTTCGCTATGATTAAAAAAGCTGTTATTAATAAAATATATAATAATTATTTTATTAATTAATATGTATATGCAAAATATCTTAAACTATCTATCCGCCGCACATCTTAATAATCAAAGTTTTCGTTATTTCATTCCTTATGCTCCAATTATAAGAATAATATTCTTGTGTAGTAAGTTATTATTTATTTTTAAAACTGTTCCAGCCACTTTTTTTGATTCCTTCCTATTTGGTCGGAAAAAAGTGTCCTTGCAAAAGACGCTCGCCATAGCTGCAGCAACTTGCTGTCGCTCAAACAATCTGACAGCTAAACCTGTTAAGCCTTTTTATAAAAATTCATCCTTGAATTTTTATAACCACGCATAGCCGAAACAAATTCGCCTATACTTGCATATAAAATACATCCTGTATTTTTTCCAAAAAACAGCTCATAAGAAATTAAGTCGCAAAGAGAATGAAATAACATGGGAGCATCCTTTAAAAGCTGATATTAAGACATAATTAATATATACTAATTTTTAAGGTTTATTTTTCATTCTAGTAAATATTTTGTTTTAATTATTATATAGTTATAAGTATTATTACAAAAAAATGGGAGTAAACCAGTTATTTTATCACTTGATAAAAATAAAATATTTAATATAATATTATAGACTTATATTTTAATTGTGGAGAATTAAATGTTTGATAATTTAAGCAACAGAGCTATGCAGGTGCTTGCTCATGCAAAGGAAGAAGCAGATAAGCTGGCACAGCCTGTTATTGATACAGAGCATATATTATTAGGGCTTTTTATAGAAAAAACAGGCATTGCAGCCACTATTTTTATGAAACGCAATATTAATATTTCATCAATTGTAATGAAAATACGCCGCAGCTCTGATATGAGCGATATTTTTGCATTAAAAGGCAATTTAAATTACAGTCCGCAGGTTATAAAAGTTTTAGAATATGCAGCAGAAGAAGCAAAATCTTTTGGCAAAGAGATTGTAGATACTGAACATTTACTTTTAGGTTTAGTTCGTGAAACAGAGGGTAAAGCCAATGCCATATTAAGCAGAATAGGCTTCGATGTGGAATCTTTAAGGCGTGATATTAAAACATATTATAAAAAAGGCACATCAGATAAAGAAAACAGCGAAACACCAGTTTTAGATGAGTTTGGCAGGGACTTAACAGCTCTTGCTAGAGAAGGTAAGCTGGACCCAGTTGTTGGCAGGCAGAGTGAAATTATTCGCCTTTTACAAATATTAGGCAGAAGACAGAAAAATAATGCTGTGCTTATAGGTGAGCCGGGTATTGGTAAAACTGCTATTGTGGAAGGGCTTGCAAGAAGAATGCTTGATGAAGATATTCCTACATTTTTGAGAGATAAAAGAATAGTGTCATTAGAAATGGGAGCATTAGTCGCAGGCACAAAATACCGCGGTCAGTTTGAAGAACGAATGAAAAAACTCTTAAAAGAAATAGAAACTGCAAAAAATATTGTGCTTTTTATTGATGAGATTCATACACTTGTTGGTGCAGGTGCAGCAGAAGGCTCTATTGATGCAGCAAGTATGTTAAAACCGGCTCTTGCTAGAGGCGGTGTTCAGTGCATTGGTGCTACCACACTGGCAGAATACAGGAAACATTTTGAAAAAGATGGTGCATTAGTCCGCAGGTTTCAGACTATTATTGTGCAGCCGCCTACTGAAAAACAGACTGTTGCCATTATTAAAGGCATAAAAAAATATTATGAAGAATATCATAAAGTATTAATTCCTGATGAAGTGGCAGAAGAAGTTGTTTCATTAACTAACAGATATATTACTGATAAATTTCAGCCTGATAAAAGTATTGATGTTATTGATGAAGCATGCTCAAAAAGAAAAATTAATAAAAATATGCTGCCTAAAAATCTGGAAAGGTTAAAACACAGAATTAATTCTGCCAGTGTAGAAAGAGAAAAATATATTCCTTATAATGAATATGATAAAATAGAGCAGTTTACAAAAGAAATTAATAAGCTTGATGCTTTATATAAGGCTCAAGTAAACAACTGGAATAAAGATATTAACGAAACATACCAAAGCCTTACAAGTGATGATGTGGCAGAAGTTGTATCTATTATGACAGGAATCCCTGCTAAAAAATTACAGTCTGATGATAAAGCAAGAGTTGCTCAGGTTGATTCAGAAATAAAAAAATATGTAATTGGGCAGGATGAGGCAGTAGACAGCGTTGCAAAATCTATTAAACGCAGCTTTGCTGGTATTGCAAACCCTGACAGGCCGCTTGGCTCTTTTATATTCCTTGGACCTACTGGCGTTGGTAAAACAGAAGTGGCAAAAAGGCTTGCAGAAATTGTGTTTGGCTCACGAGACGCTCTTATCAGAATAGATATGAGTGAATATATGGAAAAATTTAATGTATCAAGGCTTGTTGGTGCTCCCCCTGGATATGTAGGATATGAAGAAGGCGGCAAATTAACTGAACAGGTAAGAAGACGCCCATACTGTGTTGTGCTTTTTGATGAAGTGGAAAAAGCTCATCCAGATGTTATGAATATTTTACTGCAGATATTAGATGAAGGCTTTGTTACAGACAGCCTTGGGCATAAAGTAAACTTTAAAAATACTATTATTATACTTACATCTAATATAGGCACAAAAGAAGGCACCGAGGATAAATCATTAGGCTTTGGCGGCATTAAAAATTCAAATGTATTAGACCACAGCCGTTTTAAATCAGCTGCAGAAAAAGAGCTGAAAATGAGATTTGCTCCAGAATTTTTAAACAGGCTTGATAATATAATTTACTTTAAACCATTAAGACTTGAAGAATTAAAAGTTATATTTGATATTCAGCTTGCAGAAATTAATAAACGACTTGCTTCAAGCGGTAAAAAAATCAGCATACCTGATGATGTAAAAGAATATCTGTTAACAAATGATTATCCATATATGTATGGAGCAAGACCTGTTAAAAGAATACTGCAAAGCCACATTGAAGATAAACTTGCTGATATTTTAATAAATGATACTTCGCCTAAACGCAAAGTATTTAAAGCAGTAGTGAAAAATAATGAAGTCCTTATTAAATAGACGAATAGCAATACTTGGAGCAGGAGCTGTAGGCTCATATATTGGCTCAAAACTAATAGAGCATAGATTTACTGATGTGGAGTTTGTGGCTCGCTCTGGGTATAGTGTATTAAAAGAAAATGGGCTTGCTGTTAAAAATTATACAAATAAGTCGCCTTATAATTTGAAAGTAAATGCTGTTAAAGAATTAAGCGGCCTTTATGATGCAGTATTGATATGTGTAAAATCAAAAGATACTGTAACGGCTGCTAAACAGGCATCAAACCATTTAAAAGATGATGGGTTTGTGGTATCTATCCAAAATGGCATTGAAAACCCTGATATTATTTCTGCCTTTATACCTGCAGATAAAATTATTACTAATGTTATATATATGACAGCAGTTATGCAGGAAAAAGGCGTTCTTGAATATATGGCAGAAGGCAGGCTTATTTTTGGGCATATTAATGGACAGTGTTCAAAATATACTGAAATTTATATGCAGATACTGCAGCAGGCAGAATTAAATGCAAAATATACTGATAATATAAAACAGTATCAGTGGCAGAAATTAATGCTGAATATTGTTTTAAATCCATTGTCAGCACTTTTTCGCAAAACATTTTTTAAAATGAGCAGCTTTGATGATGCCATGAGCTTGACTAAATCATTATTTAAAGAAGCTCAAAATGCTGCTAAACTATGTGGTGTGGATATAGCTGATGAAGAATATGATAAAATAACAGCAAAATGCAAAGAAAATATATCTTTTAAATCAAGTATGTATCAGGATATTGAAGCAAACAGAAATCCAGAGATTGATGCTATACTAGGGGTTGTTGTCCGTGTCCACGAAAAATATGGTCAGTCTGCACCATATTGCGACTGTCTGCTTAAAATTATGAATGTAAAATATGGTGGCTGGTTTCAAACTTCCCCTATACTTGCTGCTGATGTTTTAGTTATCAATGATGATAAAGTCTTATTAATAGACAGGAAAAATGAACCGCTTGGCTGGGCAATACCCGGTGGATTTGTGGATTTATATGAAACAATGGAGCAGGCTGCATTAAGAGAACTGCACGAAGAAACAGGGATAGAAGCAAATATTAATGACCTGCACCTGCTTGGAATATATTCTGACCCAAAAAGAGATACAAGAGGGCATACGGTAAGTGCTGTATATATATTTTTTTCTGATAAGGAAGCTCATGCAGCAGATGATGCAAGAGATGCAAAATATTTCCATATAGATAATCTGCCTGAAAATACAGCCTTTGACCATAGAGAAATACTTCATGCTGCAAAAGCAAAGTTTATGAAATAATTTTTCATTGTTGGATAAAATATATGATTTTCAATACTTATGGCAGCATAGATAACCCACATATTATGCTTATTCATGGAGCAGGATATGGATGGTGGAATTTTATAAACTATATTGATACTCTTTCTAAATCATATTATGTTATTATTCCAACACTTGATGGTCATAGTGAAGATAGTCAAACACAATATATATCTACAGAATATTGTGCAGAACAAATTATTAAATATATTGAAAAAAGCCCTGCAAAAAAATTACATTTATTATACGGTCTTTCTCTTGGCGGACAGATAGTATTAGAGATGATTTCATCAAAACCAGATATTGCTGAAAAAGCAGTAATAGATGGAAGTATATTTTATCCACAGCCAAAACTTGCAAAAATATCAAAAATTATTGTTAAATACTGCTATAATATAATGTTTACAAAAACAGCTTGCAAAATACAGATGTTTCTTTTAAAATTTTCAAGCAAAAGAACTATTACTGATATTCAAAAACAAATGTATATAAAATTTATTCCTGTATTGAAAAAAGAAACACTTTATAATATATATGATACATATATGGCTTCATATCAGTTAAAATCAACAATTAAAAATTCACAAACTGATATAATATGTATATATGGCTCTAAAGAAATGGAATGTGTTAAATATTCAGCAGAAAAACTGAAAGAGCTGCTGCCACATCTAAGGATAATAGAATATAAAGGTTTAAATCATGGGGAACTTGCACTATATTATCCTGATAAATTTTTAAATATGCTTAATGAAATTTTATAATAAAATTAATCAGAAAATGGGGTATTTTATGAGAAAAATATTTGTATTATTAAACATTATTTGTGCTTGTTTTTTATATACAGGTATAAGTTATGCAGAAAATAGTAATGAAAGTCATGAAGATAAAGTAAAGCATTCAATATATGATATTTCTGTAATAGAAAAACAGCTTGAAGCATATAAAAAAGAACATGGACACTATCCAAAGACAGAAGAAGGGCTTGAAAATCTCAAAAAATATAATGTTACAGTTGTGCCAGACCATATTGTTCCAAACAGATATTTAGAAGGAAATTTTGACAGCAGAAATATAAAATGGGAAGGTTATAATTTTCCTGCACCTGATTTAGTAGATGGCTGGGGCAGAAATTATGAATATAAAAGCAATGGCATAAAATATTCTATCCATTCTTATGGCGAAAAGGGAGTTGCAGGAGACAACAATTCTGGGACTGATATAGTAATATTCAGCAATAAATAGAATGATTTATCCTCTAAAAATATGTTTTTAAAAAATATTATTTTTTTTAAAAAAAATGCTTGCATTATAAAAAAATATATAGTATAAAAATACTTCCTTGGAGGAGTGGCCGAGTGGTTTAAGGCGGCGGTCTTGAAAACCGTTGTAGGTTAGTAGCCTACCGTGGGTTCGAATCCTACCTCCTCCGTTACAAAACCTTGGTTTCAATGATACGAACAAATTTTTGGACAAATTTGAAATTATACAGTTTGAGTTCTGTATTTTACAGGGTTCAAACCATTTAATCTGTATTGAATTCTCTCATTATTATAATAAGTTATGTATTTTTAAGTTCTATTTTAAATTCTTCAGATGTAAGAGTGTTATTATAAAAAATTTATTTTTTAAAGTCCCAAAAAAGCTTTAATTAAAGTTTACAAAACAGTATAAATGAAAATATTATGACTATACTGTCTAATAATGTTTTTAATGCAATTAATTCATCTGATATATGCAGCGATTATTTAAAACAGGCAAATAATCTGCACATGGTGCACTGCATACTATGAAGTAAGATAATTGATATTTAAATAAAATATCAGGTATTCAACATAATATCCGTTCTATTTTAAAGCATATCTGCAATATTATAATAACTGTTATATAATTATAATCATTATATTTTTTCCTGAATTAACCAATATATTCAGA
>CAJUJZ010000018.1 GCA_910586745.1 uncultured Mucispirillum sp.
TCCATATACCCACTCTGTAATATACTTCTTTTACTTATTTTATAATTATTTAATTATACAAAAAAGATTTTTATTTTACAATAGTAAGATTTAATTTTTTTAATTTTTATCGCTGAAATACTGGACAATATAACTATTGATAAGATAACTGTTTCAAATTCTTATACATTTAATAAAATAATACTCTTTTATTACCTTGTAAATTTTAAAACAATCATAATAAAGACAGCAACTATGCTGAATACTGCCGCATACATTATTAATTTTAATGCTATCTTTTCAGAAGTGAACATTAAATCTGATTTATAATTTGCAATTTCCTCATCTACATTATCAAGTTTGCTCATAATTTCTTCTATTACTTCTCTGTTTTTCTTTAAATCGTCCTCTGCTTCATATTCAATTACATTACCTATATATATTATTGTATATTCAATCAAAGAAAAAAGAGCATTTCTTAAATATACAAACTGATATGTAAAAGTATAATATGGAGTCTTTAAAAGCTCTGGAAGCAAATCATACTGTATTTTTTTTAAACGCTCTCTTGATTGAGCTGGAATATCATTAATATCTGGTATTCTGTCTATTTCATTTAATACCCTGCGGATAAGCTTGTAATACTGAGATGCCAGCTCTGGAACAGCACTTGTTTTAAGCTTAATTTCCCGCCTTGTAACCTTATTAGCTTTTAAGAAGTTTTTAATTAATACCATAGCAGAAGGAACTTTTACTTTTTTACGCTTGCGTACTACTTTAATAGAGCGTTTCATATCTATAGCTATTAATGTTTCTACTATTTCATCTGTTCCGAAAACAAAGTGATTAGAGCCTTCTAAAACCTCTTTTTCTTCCACACTCATTTGTCCGTTTGTAAAAAAGAAAAGACGGGTAACATTTTCGTCGTTCATTGTTCTAAGGACATCTGTTGTAATGTAAGGGTCTAATATTTCCCCCGGTTTTACAACTTCTATCCAGACAACTGCTGCCTGATCTTCACGGCTTTGATATGCCCATATTTCTATACGGCGTTTATTTTCTATATCTTTTACAGTTCTGTGAAGTGAGTAGTTAAAATCGCCCATAACTTCACTGACAAAGTTATAAAAATCAGTAAGTTTAATATTATAAAGCTGCTCGTACCTAGCTTTGCGTTCTGAATCCATATATCTCTACTCGTCTGTTTTTAAGGCTGCCTTTTTTATCGCTTTTTTCTAAAGGATAGCCTGTGCCTAAACCTATTGTTTTTATTCTATCGGCATTATATCCTTTTTCAATAAGCAGTTTTTTTATGTGGTCAGCTCTTAAATATGATAACTCATAGTTATTACTATATGTAGCATGTCTGCCTACTGCAACATCATCTGCATTACCAAAAAGCACATAAACTCTATCCTTAGGCAGACTGTCAAATAATTTTGATATTTTATCATCAAATATTGGTGCTACATCACCAAGCTGAAAATGGATTGTTAATATTAACTCTAAATCTTTTGAAGTAGGGACAAGGTTTAAATTATCTGCCACATTTTTATTACCGCTTTCTTTTGATACAACCATACCTTTTTCTCTTACCGACTCTTGCTCTGCAGGTATTTCTATGGCATTTTCAAGCTCTATTTTATTTGGAATTTCTGTTTTGATATAATCTGTAGAAAGAGTATACTCATCTTTCACTCTTTCTTTTATCAGTCTGACACCAATAACTGTCCAGCCGTTTAAAGCTACATTATCATAAGCTTCCTGCTCTGTCACAGCCATTACTGTCATAGTAGTAATAACTTTTGACATATTATTCTCTATTTTAACTTCATACATATTCTGCTCCTCATAAGCAGCAGCATACAAATTATCTCCACCAATAATATGGTTTTTTGGGTATATTGCGAGGAACAGGATTGTGAATAAGACTATTACTGTTATTTTCTTCAAGATTATAATCCTTTAATGCCTGAGCCATTTTTTCGTCAGGATATGTGGCAATTACTTTAAGATTATATATTACATCATAGCCGCCATTATAATATAAAAAAGCATCAGGCGGCAATTTTGATGCTGTTTGAAAACGAGTTGCTGCAGTGGTTACTTCATATACATAAACCCGTGCTGCAGCAACTTGAACTAATAATATTAATAATATTACAACAGTAAAACTAACCGTTGTTATTTTTTTGAGAGATAAGCTCATCAATTTTATCCACCAGCAGCTGCTGATTGATAGGTTTTTGAATAAATGCATTCATACCGGAAGCATTCATTTTTTTTCTGTCAGAAGGCTCCATTCTTGCAGACATTGCAATTATAGGTATATCATAACCTTTTTCTCTTATACTGCGTGCAAGTCTGAAACCATCCATATCAGGCATCATAATATCGCTGACTATTAAATCTACACTGTTATCTCTTTCAAGAATATTTAATGCATCTTTAGCAGATGGTGCTTCAACAGTTTCTATCCAGTCTTGAGATTCAAGAACTTTTTTAGTAATTTTTCTGTCTGTTGATGAATCATCGCATATTAATACTTTAACTGCATTTGTTTTCTTAGCTGCTGCCTGAACATTAGAGCGTTTATTTGATGAAAGTTTTTTAGTGTTTCTAATTCTTCTAGGCATATTTTGTGCAACTTCAATTACACCTGCTACATCTAAAATTAATCTTACACGGCCGTCACCAGTAATTGTAGCACCTGCAATACCAGGGTTTCCACCTAAGTAATCACCAAGTGATTTAATAACGATTTCTTCCTGTCCAATTAACTTATCAACAATAAAGCCTAACTGTTTTTCAGCCAGTGCAACAACTACTACATATATTTCATCCTGCTCAAGCTCATCAAGAGCAAAAGCTTCATCAAGTCTGATAAGAGATAATACTCTATCTCTTAATTTTAATACTTCACTGCCTTCAAATGAGTGGATTTCTTCATTTGTAATACGAACAGTTTCAACAACTGAAGCAAGTGGTATTGCAAATGTTTCACCTGCCACTTCAACAAGAAGTGCTTGAATAATAGCAAGTGTTAATGGAAGTTTTAAATAGAATGTTGAACCTTCATTTATTTTAGAATCAATAGTAATAATACCATTTAATTTTTCAATATTTGTGCGGACAACATCCATACCAACGCCACGGCCTGAAATATTTGTGATTTTTTCAGCAGTAGAAAATCCTGCTTTAAAAATAAGAGAAAAAGCCTGCTTATCATCCATATTCTTTGCTTCATCAACAGTAATAACACCTTTTTCTATAGCTTTGCGTTTTAATTTTTCAGGGTCCATACCGGCACCGTCGTCTTTGATTTCAATAACAACATGGTTACCTTCATGGTATGCTGATAAATTTACTGTTCCCATTCTTGGCTTGCCTTTTGAAAGACGAACTTCTGGAGTTTCTACACCATGGTCACATGAGTTTCTAATCATGTGTAAAAGCGGGTCACCAATAGATTCAATAACCTGTTTATCAAGCTCTGTTTCTTCACCTGATATGATTAACTCAATCTCTTTACCAGTATCTCTTGCAATATCACGAACAACCCTTGGGAATTTATTAAATACTTTACCAATTGCAATCATTCTTGTTTTCATAATTGCAAGCTGTAATTCTGTAGTATTCATTCCTATTGCATTTGTAGCCACTAAAAGCTGCTCAACAAGATATTCGTTTTCAAATTTATTTTCAAGTTCACCAGCAATCTGAGAAAGCATATTTCTGCTTAAAACAAGCTCACCAACTAAGTTTACAAGAGAGTCTAAACGGCTTACATCAACACGGATTGTCTGCTCAACCTGTGTTGCCTGATGAGTTGGTTTTGCAGCTTCCTGTTTAGGTGCTGCCTTTGGCTGTGGTGCAGGTGCCTGAGCCTGAGCAGGCTGAGCTGTCTGCGGCACTTGAGCCGCTGGAGCTGCTTTTACTATTGCAGTAAGCTTGCCTTCACTTGCCAATTTTAAATTTTCAATAACAGAAGAACTGTCTGTTGTATCTGTTCCATTTTCTATATCACTAATAATTTGTTTTGTTTTATCTACGAACTCTAAAAGAGTATCCATAATTTCACGGGTAACTACCATTTCACCTTTACGGAGTTTATTTAATATATCTTCAGCATGGTGAGTCAGCTCCGCTAATTTATTAAACCCAAGGAATGAAGATGAACCTTTCATTGTATGGGCACCACGGAAAATTTTGTTTAAAAGCTCCAAATCATTTTGGTTGCTTTCAAGCTCAACAAGGTCGTGGTCTAAATTTTCAATTATTTCATTAGTTTCAACCAAAAAGTCCTGAACTAATTCCTGCATATCATCATTATTCATATATTCACCTGCTTTCCTTATACACCAAATTCTTTAAGGAGTTTATCAACTAAATCTTGGTCTTGCAATATTTCTTTAGTATCTTTAATTTTATCTAAGACATCAACATCAATAACATTCTGTTTAATACCCAGCTTAATTAAAACAGATGCCAGTCTTTCTTCTAATGAGTTTACAACTTTTATACTTTCATTAATTTTAGCTTTAGTAACCTCTTTAAACTCTAAAGAAGAAACTATGTCACAGCATATATCTTGACCTTGAATGGCACACTCCGACAGTCTGTCCAGCATACCGCCGGCACGCGCATAATCCCCTGATGATATAAACTGCCTTACAAGCTCAAGATTTTCTTTAATATCATCAATATTAAAGTTTATCTTATCTACAAATGCCAGAACATCTTCTGATGCACTTTTAGAATCATTAATTACACCGTTAAGCACTTTTTCAAAAGCAGGCAGGTCGCTGTATGCTCCCTCTATAGCTGATGAAACAGTCTGTAATTTTTTTAATGAATCATTAAAATACTGAGCTATATCATACAGCTCGCTTTCAGGCTCAACAGTAACATCTACAACATCATACTTACCTTCATTAATGTTGCGTGCTATGCTCAATAATTCATTCAGGTCTTTGAATTCGCTCATTTTATAAATCCAGTAATTTAAATACCTTTTCTTGTAATGTTTCAGGGGTAAAAGGTTTTACAACATAGTTATTAACACCGCTGCGTAATGCTGTTAAAATATCTTCTTTTGCAGCTTCTGTTGTAATCATTAATATAGGTAAATCTTTATACTCATCTTTTGCACGAACAGCCTTAACAAAAGTAAGTCCGTCCATTTCTGGCATATTCCAGTCTGTAACAATCATATCTACTTTATTTTTAGACATAACCTCCAGAGCTTCTACACCATTGCCTGCTTCAAGTATGGTTTCAAAACCAAGTTTTTGAAGCGTATTTTTAATAATTCTTCTCATAGTAGAAGAATCATCAACTGTTATAATTGAGTGCTCGTAACCCATTTAAACCTCCGCAAATATAGGTTAGTATCCTTTATATTTATTCATTATTTTTAAATATGTCAATCTTTTAATTTTCTAATACGCTCTGCCTTGCTGATAATCTCTTTAATTCTAAAACCAAAATAGCCATCAACAATAACAACTTCCCCTCTTGCAATTACCTTGTCATTAATAGCAAGTTCAATAGGGTCATCAGCATTCTGCTCCAATTCTACAATGTTACCAGGTCCAAGTCCTAAAATATCTTTTAAGAATAATTTAGCACTGCCCATTCTAACACTTATAGGTATATCAATATCAAGCAGCAAGTCAAGATTTTTCGGCGTATTGCCGCTGCTTTCTGCAGGCTCATCATCAAATGAAATACCAGCATTTCCAAGCAATGCCTCAATACTTCCATCATCAACTAATTTACTATCGTCCTGACCGCCAAGCTTTGCCTCAATATTTGTATCACATACAAATCTGAAATTTAATTCAGCACCATCAACATCACCAGTTAAATCTATACAGTAATATTCAGAGCACTGAAAAAGAGATGATGATGTATTTTTTATAACATCTTCACTTTTAAATGAAAACTTGTTACTAAATGCTTCTTCAAATGGAACATTTAAACTGCTGAGAAGCTGAGAAGTTAATTCCTGCACTGCATCTTTTGTATCATCATCTATTTCATCTTTACTTTCACCGTCACCTGCAAGCATAAAATCTGCAAGTTTCGTAATATCCCTTGTTCTAAAAAGCAGCCCTGTTTCATAACCACCGTTATCTTCTTTTGAAACAACAAGTGTTTCATTTTCATAAGCAGCAAACAGTGTATCTGCATCACATTTAACCATCTCACCAAGAGATAAATTTACTGTTCTAGAGCTTATGGCTGATAAAGAAGATGCAAATGTAGAAACAACAAGTTCTGAAAACTTTTCCAGACTTGGACTGTTAAGAAAATTAACTGTTTCTGTCATCATCCTGCTCCGTAGTTGCTCTTGTTATCTTGATAGCTTTTTTTATACCAAGAATACCCAAAGCTCCAAAAAATTTATGTTTATTACTAATATATATATTTAAAGGGCGTTTTGCTTTTTTGCTGAGAATAACAGTATCATTTTCTCTTAAGTTAAGTATTTCCCCTATTTTTAATTTTGTTCTGCCAAGTTCTACAATTAATGGCACATTAATATTTTCAAGCAGCTCTAAAATACGAGATTCATATTCTCCAGACCTGCCTTTTTTTGCACCAATAAGCCAGTCCTGTGAGCTGATTTTATTAAGTATAGGCTCTAAAATAAGTGCAGGCAGACAAATATTCATCATACCAGTAGCCTCACCAAACTTAACTTCAAATACTACAAGCACAACTACTTCATTTTGTGCAACAATTTGTATTACATGCGGGCTGTTTTCACTTAATTCTTTTTTCAGCCTTACATTTGGAATAATCTGTTTCCACACATCTTCCAAATCCTTTAAAATAAGTGTAATAATACTGTCTATAATTGTCATTTCCAAAGGCGTAAGCTCACGCACATGAAAAAGAGGAAGCCCCTGACCGCCTAAAAGCTTATCTACTATAGGGAAGATAAGTGACGGGTTAATCTCTAAAACAGCATTACCCTGCAAAGGTATCATAGAGATAATATTAAAACTTGTTGGATCCGGCAGTGACATAAGGAATTCACCATAAGTCATCTGGTCAACACCTACAAGAGAAATATCTGTAATTGTTCTTAAAAAGCTTGATAAGTTTGAGCTGAAGTTTCTTGCAAACTTATCATGCAGGTTTCTAATAGAACGCAGCTGCTCTTTTGAAACCCTGTCTGGCCTTCTAAAATCATATACAGATATTTTTTTCGGGACGAAATCAGGAGCATACTCGTCAAAATCATCATCGCTATCTCCATCACTTCCGCTGCCTGCTGGGTCATCTGATACAGTTGATAACAGGGCGTCAATTTCATCCTGACTTAATATATCAGCCATTAATCACCTTTATATAGTGCTAATTTGCTTATAAACTAGACACTAATATTATTATATTACAATTATTTTACGCTAATAGTCAATTAAATATTTTATTTACTGGTTTTATTTCATCTTATTAACAAATTTATTTAACTTTTATTTAACATGGTATTCAATTCTTGCAGCGATTTCATCCAGTGGAACAATCTCATCTGCAATACCTGCTTCAACAACAGCACGCGGCATACCATAAACAATACATGATGGTTCGTTTTGTGCTATAATTGTACCGCCCATTTTTTTAAGGTTAGTTAAACCTTTACAACCGTCACTTCCCATACCAGTCATAATTACACCTAAACATTCTTTGCCATATAATTCTGCAATAGAGTCTACCATTACATCAACTCCAGGAATATTAAACACATTACTTGGCTCTGTTGAAAGTTCTGTATAAACTGATGGACCTACTTTTTTAAATTTTAAGTGATATCCACCTTTTGCAATATATACAACATTTGGCTCTAATTTCTCTTTACCCTGAGCTTCTACAACTTCTACTTTAGATAATGTATTAAGCCTTGAAGCAAGTGACTGAGTAAAGTTTGGCGGCATATGCTGAGTAACAACAACAGGTACACCTAAATCAGCAGGAAGTAATGGAATTACTCTCTGCAGCGACTGAGGACCGCCAGTTGATGTTCCAAGAGCTACCACTCTTTTTATACCTGTTTTATTAATAACAACTCTTTTTGAGCCGTCAATATTTCCATTTTGTGCATTATGAGCAAATGGTGTAGAAACATGTGGATGTTGAGCAGCAAATGTTCCTGATAATCTGTAAGATGGAGTCTGCTGCTGTGGCTGAGAAGATATAGAATGAGTTAAAAGTCTCACTACGCCTTTATTTTTTGCGAATTTTCTAATTTTATCTTTTAATCCTCTTTCAATATCCGCTCCGCCGAATGATTGAGAATCTTTTGTCATAAAATCAACAGCACCTAAATCTAATGCTTTTAATGTAGCATCTGCCCCTTCTTTTGTAAGTGAGCTTACCATAATCACAGGTGTTGGATTATTTTTCATAATTAATTCTAAGGCTGTAATACCATCCATTGTAGGCATTTCAATATCCATAGTAATAACATCTGGGTGAAACTGTGCTGCCATTTCCACCCCTTCTTTACCATTTTTGGCAAGCCCTACTATTTCAATATCAGATTCCCCTGAAAGTAAAGATTCCAGTGCTTTTCTCATAAAAATAGAATCATCTACAATTAAGACTTTTATTTTATTCATAAATATCTTTTAGCCTCCTTTTTAACTTCTGCATAGCTGATGTATGAATCTGTGATACCCTTGACTCTGTAATATCTAAAACTTCTGCAACCTCTTTCATAGTAAGCTCTTCATAATAGTAAAGAGTTACTACTTGACGCTCTTTTTCAGAAAGTTTATCTATTTCCTCTGCCATTCTTTCTGTAAGATTATTTTTCATAACTTCATCTTCTGGAGTTAATCCTTTACTTCTTACAAAATCTACAAGACTTGTTTCTTCACTATCGCCAACAGTTTCATCTAATGATAACATTTTTTCATTTTCTTGTAAACCCATAAGACGATAAATGTCTTCTTCATTGTATTCTGTATTATCAATTATTTCCTGAACTGTTGGTTTCCGTCCAAGCTTTCCTGCCAGTTCATTAACTGCTGCATCAAGAGCTTTTAATCTTGTTCTAACATTTCTAGGCAGAAAATCAAGATTGCGTAAAGAATCTAATATAGCACCTTTAATGCGTCTTTCTGCATAAGTGCTGAAACTAACATTACGGCTTTTATCAAATCTGTCCATTGATTCTATTAAACCAATAGATGCTGCAGAAAAAAGGTCATCAACATCAACACTGTCAGGCAGTGTACCTTTAAGTCTGATTGTCCATGACTTTATCTTAGGCAGAAATTCTGCTACAATATTCTGCTTTTCTTCTTCACTAAACTTTTCCACCTACTGCTCCCTGAATTAAAGGATTTTCCAATAGTTTTTAAGTATTCTTGCAAGGCTGTTTGTTAATACTTTTACAACATAGTATACAATAAAAAATAAAACAATATCTCTTGCAAAATACATAACTTTCAAGTCTGGCACCAATAGCACTTTAAACAAAAAAGATGCCATCATAACAATGGATGCGATTAATATAGGATAATATTTAAGAGATGTAATCATTTAAATACTCCTTTAAACAAATCATACACATTGGCACTTTTTTGTTTTTCTACAGGTGCTCCAATAAAGCGTCTTGCACAGTCCTGTATATCTTTTG
This sequence comes from uncultured Mucispirillum sp., assembly GCA_910586745.1. Taxonomy (GTDB): domain Bacteria; phylum Chrysiogenota; class Deferribacteres; order Deferribacterales; family Mucispirillaceae; genus Mucispirillum. The sequence continues at coordinate 9,635 of CAJUJZ010000018.1, forward strand.
AAAATGCAGTTTTTGGGTCTAATATACTTACAGGTTTTTGTGCTCTGATAGCTTTGCGGACATTTTTATCATCACGAAGATGACCTAAAAGCCGTAAATCCATATTTAAAAACTTAGATGCAACATTTTTAAGGCTTGCAAAAACATTGTCTGAGTTTTGTATATCATCCACCCTGTTAAAAACAACATTAACAAGTTTAATATCGTAAGTCTGCTTAATAACTTTCATAAATGCATAAGCATCAGTAATTGCTGTAGGCTCTGGCTGAGTTACTACAATTATTGTATCTGAAATTGAACTGAACCTGACAACAGAATCAGAAATACCTGCACCAGTATCAAATATTATAAAATCATATCTGTCATCAAGAGTAATGAAAATATTAAATATTTTATCAAAATCTTCATCAGATAAATGAGCAAGCTCCATAAAACCGCTTGAGGCTGGGAAAACATCAAAGCCATATATATCTTTTTTCAATATATCATCAATAGTTGCTCTGCCTTCTAAATATTTTTTTATTGTAGCAGTTACTGATAAAGATAACATAATATCCACATTGGCAAGCCCTAAGTCTGCATCAAATACAAGAACTTTCTTGCCAAGATTTGCCAGCTGGCACGCAAAGTTAACTGTAAAGTTAGTTTTACCAACGCCACCTTTTCCACTGGATACAGAAATATAATGGCTGTTTCTGTTAGCTTCCCATGCTCGTCTTCTTAAAGTAAATGCCTGATCTGTCATTTGTCGCTCCATAAAGTAGGTATTTCCTGTAACATTCTCTTAGCAATTTTCCTGCCATCTGGTATTTCCATATCATCAGGCACATTCTGCCCTGTTGTAACAAGCAAAAGAGGCAGCTTTTTCTTTACAGGAATATTTATAAGCGGTCCAAAATATTTTGTTTCGTCCAGCTTTGTAAAAATAAGATAATCTGGCTCTAAAACCTCATACCTTTCAAATGTATCATAAAGCTCTATATGGTTTGAAGCCATAGAAAGCACTAGTGCTGTAGTAATACGGGAATCAACCTTAAAGAAATCTCTAATACCTGTTATCTGGCTTGTATCAAACTGACCACGCCCCATAGAATCTATCAATACACAGTCATATTTATCTTTTACTTTAGTAACAACCCTTAAAAGTTCTTCAGGACTTGTAGCAACATAAAGTGGCAGATTAACTATTTCTGCATAAGTCTTTAACTGCTCAACAGCACCTATTCTAAAATTATCAACAGTAATAAGGCATACTTTTTTGCCATATTTTAATGTCATAGTTGCTGCAATTTTTGCAATAGTAGTAGTTTTGCCAACACCTGTAGGACCTGCAAGAGCTATTATTTGATTCATCATAACATCATAATAGCTTTTCTCTACAGGTATAAGCTCCGTAAGCTTATCTATCGCTATACTTTTTATCTGGGCAGATGTTGCTTCCTTTCCGTCTATCCTTGCTTCAATATCTTTTAATAATCTGTAAGATATTATATCATCTACACCGTTTTTAAGAAACAGTGCATGGTAGTCTTTTAGTTTTGCAGGTAAATCTATAACTATATTATCGGATATATTGCTCTGCATATTAGAAAGCTGTTTTTTAATATCCCCTATATCTTCAAGTAAATCAGTAAATTTATCAAGCCCCACTGCCTTAATTACAGCAGCCATTCTTTCTGCATTTAACTCTGCCTGAGTTTTAGCCTGTTCCTGCTGTTTTTTAATCTCATCTTTATCATCTTCATACTTATGATGTTTTTTCTGTTTTTTAGGTGCAGGCTCTCTGTATTCATCTTCCTCATCAATACGGGGCATATATGCTGCAGGTATCTCGTCATCTTCTATAACCTGCCTTTTTCTAACAGGCGGTGCATAAAATGCTTCATCATCTGTAATACCTGCTTCTGCCATAGCTTCTGCTAAATAATCATCATGCATATCATAAGTATTTTTATACTTCTGATGTGCATAAGGACCATAAGTGGTACTTTGTGCTGCTGACTGTTTTTTCACAGGCTGCACTGGTACCTGCTGCTGTTCTGTATATACTGGGCGTTTAACTGCCTGTTTTTTTACTGTTTTAGTAGTGTATGCAGAAGGATAACTTTCATATCCATAACCACTGCTTTGTGCTGGCTGTTTCTGCTTATTAAGTAGTATACCGTCATACTCTACTGCAGCAGTAACCTCTAAAACAGGGCGGGCAAAAAGTCCAAAATTATTACTTTTCATTACCTTGCGTGTAGATAAAATTACAGCATCAGGACCTAAATCCTCTTTTATCATACGCAGTGCTTCTTTCATATCTGATACTTCATATTTTTTTATCTTCATATAAAGATAAAACTCCTTTTTAGGATGCTGCCGCCCCTTTTTATATAATACTTCAATGTATATTATAGATTAATATATTAAGAAATGCAACAATTAGAAATGATTTTTATAAAATTTCTTTTCTGTAAAATACTTGCACTTTTTTTAAAAACACACAAAAATTCACTGTTTATTTATATAAATCAGTCTTTTTATATAATTTTTTTAGATTTTTTAAGCTGTATTATACCATCAGCAGAGTATATTATAAGCCCTGCCCATATTAAAATAAATGTAATAAGCATATTTGCACTGAAATATTCGTGATACACAAACACGCCCAGTAAAAATGCTATAGTTGGTGTAATATACTGCAGAATACCAAGAGTGCTTAAATGCAGAATTTTTGCACTGTATGAAAAGCCAAGCAGTGGGAGTGTAGTAACTAAACCACCACATACAAGCAGAAACGAAATAAATGAATCTCCCCTTAAAACTGCACTTTCTCCAGTTGAAATAAGGTATAACACATATATTACAGAAGGCACTGAAATAATTAATGTTTCTACAAAAAGTCCTGTAACAGCACTTGCAGGCACAAGTTTTTTAATTATACCGTATGTACAGAAAGTAATAGCAAAAAATAAAGCAATATATGGCACTTTTCCATATATTATAATCATATATATAACACCTGAAAAAGCCAGAAGAACAGATAATTTTTGATATTTATTTAATACTACTTTAAATATAATAGCTGATGCTGCCACATTCAAAAGAGGTGTGATATAGTTGCCCATACTGCTTTCTAAAATTTTATCATGAGCTACTGCCCATATAAAAAGCCCCCAGTTGCATGCAATCAATATACTTGATAATATCAATGGCAGTATATTTTTAGGATTTATTAAAATACGGATTACTTCCCCAGTCTTTTGAGTTATAAGCACTAAAACAGCAGTTAATACTAAACTCCATACAGCACGGTGGGCTACAACTTCTAAAGGATTAACACTAGAAAGCTGGTGCCAGTATATAACTAATGCACCCCATATTAAAAATGAAAAAAAAGCAGCAATAAATGCAAATGTTTTTTTATCCATAAAAACAAATAACCTGTTTAAAACTTAATAAAATCAACTTTTGAATATTATTATAACTTTTTATTTCATTTAGCAAGTATTTTTCTTTACCGTCTCAAAACAGATATATTTATTTCCTCTTCATTTTTTTAACAAGTTCTTTATCTTCTTTTGTTACTCTTAAAGATTCCATTATTTTCTGCAGTGCCTTATTATATGTAAAATCATTAAGACTGTTATTATTAAGGTATAGCAGGGTATAGTCTTTGTATTTTACAAACATTACAGATATAAGCCATGCTGCAGCCATTTGTGTATAATATTTGTCAAAATTTTCTGTTTCAAGTATTTCTTTTATTTTATCAAGATAGTCTTCCTTTAAAAATTTAAAAAGCATAACTATCATAAACCTTGTTTCATATTCATTTTTAGAATATCTGTATTTTAATATAAAATCATATACTCTGCCTAATTCATTGTCTTTAAATTTAAATGATGAAAGAACTACATCACAGCCTGACCAGTCATATATTTCAGGCACAAATTTTTCAAGATAAGCAAATTTTTCTTCTAAAGAAAATTTGGAGCTGCCAATTACTATACCTTTAAGCAGAAATTCTTCATGGGTTTCTATAATATAATTATCAAGAAAATCTTTTACATCACCTTTTATAATCTCTTTTGCCAGCCTTCTTAAATACGGCACACGAACACCAGTAACATTTTTAGCAAGTGGTGAATTTTTTAAAAAAAATGCTGCATTTTTTTCATCATAAGCAGACTGAAGCTTATTTTTTATTTCATTCAAATCCATAAATTATACTATAAAAAAGCGGTATAAGCATAGCCTATACCGCTTAAATTTAATTATCTTATTTGCCAAGCAGTTCTTTATAAACCTTGCCGCTTTCTTCTAATATGTTTGCATGAAGGCTGTTGCCATGAGCATCCATTGTAACTATTACTGGAAAATCTTCCACATCAATTACCCAGAATGCTTCCGGTGTGCCAAATTCTTCCATCATGAAAACTTTTTCTACTTTTTTAACTCTTGATGCAGTCAATGAACCAGAACCGCCTACTGCATGCAGATATACTGCACCATGCTCTTTTAAGCCTGCAAGAGTTTTATGACCCATGCCGCCTTTACCGATTACTGCACGAACTCCATATTCGCCTATAACTGTACTTTGGTATGGTTCCTCCCTTGATGAAGTTGTAGGACCTGCAGAAACAAATGACCATTCACCTTTTGCATCCTGCTTAACAACCGGACCGCAGTGATAGATTACTGCATCTTTTAAATATTCCCTGATGAAATCAGGTTTTTCTTCTACCATTAATTTATGAGCAGCATCCCTTGCTGTAACTATTCTGCCTGAAAGTAATACAGAATCACCTACTTTTAATGATTTTATAGTTTCTTCTGATATTGGAGTAGTTATTTTAAGCATAAGTCACCTCGCCGTCTTTAATAGTCATCATTTTTCTTCTATTTGCCCAGCACATATAAGCAATAGAAACATAGAATGTAGCAGGGTGACGGTGCTGGTATCCAATAAATACTTCAAGTGCTGTAGTGTTACCACCAAACCCCATAGGACCTATGCCTAATTTATTAATATCTTTTAATACATTTTCTTCCAGTGCTGCAATTTCAGGGTCAATATTTCTTTCACCCATTTTTCTAAAAAGCTGCTCTTTTGCAAGAATATGCGATAAGGCTCTGTCACCGCCTATACCTACGCCAATTATACCAGGTGCACAGCCCTGACCTTGAGCATTATAGATTGCATCAATAATACATTTTCTTACACCTTTTAAATCTCTGCCTGCTCCAAGAGTAATATCTGGCAGTCTGTATTGTGTGCCACAGTTTTCGCAGCCACCGCCTTTCTGCATAAAGCGTATGCGGGTATAGTCTTTATCCCACTGATGAAAATGAATATATGGTGCATTTATACCAGTATTATTGCCACTGTTTTTACCAGTAACAGGGTCAACCGCATTAGGACGAAGATATTGTTTTGCAGTAGCAACTTTCACAGCTTCCTGAATAGCTTCAATATATACTTTTTCTTCTCCGCCAGCTTTATAGTCTACATAAAATATTAATGCACCAGTATCCTGACATATTGGTGTAGACTGCTGCCTTGCAAGCTTAATGTTTTCAATAATAGTATTGAAAGCATTTTTTGCAGGACTGCCTTCATCTTCTTTTGCTGCAGCATCAATTATTGCTTTTTCTACATCTGCAGAAAGATTTGTAGATGATAAGCGAATCATTTCTAAAATCTGTGTTTTAAGCTCCATATATCCCTCTCTATATTTATTGCTTTACTTTATCAATTATAACACTAATTTATTATTTATTCAAGCATCTTTCATTATTTATACCTAAAATATCTGTTTTTATAAGTACTGATAAATATGTATTTTAAATGAATTATCAATAACTTCTTTAATATAAAAAAATTATTTTTACTTTTTTTAATTTTTTATTAGACTATTTTATCAAGTTGGATTAATATAGTAGTTGCAATTGGAAGATATTGCTAAAATAAAATTGCATTATATTAAAGTCTAAAAGGAGGCTTATTCTATGGAATTTAAAAGACCTAAAATCGCTCTTATTGGCGGCGGACAAATCGGCGGCGTAATGGCACAACTTATTGCAAAAAGAGAACTTGGCGATGTTGTTATGCTCGATATCGTTGAAAACTTACCACAAGGTAAAACATTAGATATTTCTGAGGCTTCTAAAACTGACCATTTTGATGTTTCTGTTACTGGTACAAATGACTATAAAGATATTGAAGGTGCAGGCGTTGTTATTGTTACTTCAGGTGTACCAAGAAAACCTGGTATGAGCCGTGATGACCTTTTAGGCATTAACTCTGGTATTATTAAAACTGTTGGTGAAAATATTAAAAAATATGCACCAGATGCTTATGTTATTGTTATTTCCAACCCACTTGACGCAATGGTTACTCTTATGCGTCAAGTTACAGGTTTCCCTGCAAATAAAGTATTAGGACAGGCTGGTGTTCTTGACTCATCTCGCTTTGCTTCTTTTATTGCATGGGAATTAGGCGTATCTGTTAAAGATGTAAGTGCATTAGTTTTAGGCGGCCATGGCGATACTATGGTTCCACTTGTTAGATATGCAAATGTTGCCGGTATCCCTGCTCTTGAACTTTTTGAACGCAAATACGGCAGCAAAGAAAAAGCTAAAGAAGTTATGGATAAAATAGTTGAAAGAACAGCAAAAGCAGGTGGCGAAGTTGTTGCATTATTAAAAACTGGTTCTGCTTTCTATTCTCCAGCTGCCTCAGCTATTGAAATGGCTGAAGCTATCATTAAAGACCAAAAAAGAGTTTTAACAGTATGTGCATACATTGATGGCGAATATGGTGTTAATGGCTACTATGTAGGCGTTCCTGCAGTGCTTGGCGGTAAAGGTGTTGAAAAAATCGTTGAATTAACTTTAAATGCTGAAGAACAGGCTCTTTTTGACAACTCTGTTAATGCTGTTAAAACATTAATAGAAGATATGAAAAAATTAAACTTATTATAATATTTATGCAGCTGTCTTTTACAAGACAGCTGCATAATCATCAAATTAGCACATTAATTTTCTGACTTATTTTAAAAACTCTTACAAATCTCCACAGTTATATGCATAAATTAATAATCTAAACCCAACAGCAGATGCAAATAAATCACAGAAAGCATTTTTTCTTTTAATTGTTTATTATACATATTCATTATATATGTGCCTTTAGTGTAAAATAACCTGCACTGGCTGGAAGAACTGCATAAAAACACACCAAACAGATAATTTCACCACCGCATATGTTAGCTGTTGTTTTAACAAATTTAAACATAGGATAGACTGCTCCAATAAAGACAGGGAAGAGTACAGTAGAAATTATAGACAAAGCAATACACTTCTTTACTTTCTTTTTTATATAGATATATACCTAAAATAATCAGCAGCAGTATAAAAACAAAGTATAAATATACCTTTTATGTATCTGATATTTTATAAACTGATAAATAAAAATGCTTATACAGCTGCAAATGACATAATAACAAATAAAGCTGCTATAAAATTAGAAAATGATACTTTACTTTGCAATTTTCCACCAAAAAATTTATAAAGATTTTAAGTCTTTAAAATTTATTTTGAAACTATATAAATAACACATTCAAAATATTATTTAATAAGCTGTATATAGTATCTATATCATATCCCGTTATCGTTATATTTACTATTAGCAAAAAGTTATGAATATTATTACAAAAAAAGTGTTGAAAAATATTTTTTCAACACTTTATATTATTTAAATAACTTATATATAAATTAAGCCTCAGTCTCATCTTCTGTAAGATTATGGTCATTCTTATATATTTTATCAAGAATAACTGCAATAGCACCATCGCCAGTAACATTTGTTGCCGTGCCAAAACTATCCATAACAATATATAATGCTATCATTAATGCATTTGTTTCTTGAGAAAAACCAAGAACTGCTGATAATGGTGCAAGGGCTGTCATAATAGCACCACCCGGAACACCCGGAGCCGCAACCATTGCAACTGCTAATGTAAAAATAAATGCAGAATATTGAGAAAATGATATATCCATACCGGTTGTATAAATAACTGCTAATGAGCAGGCTACAATTTTAAGCATAGAGCCAGAAAGGTTAATTGTTGCACATAGTGGAACAGCAAAGCTTGCAATAGAGTTTCTAACACCGTTTGATAAAGTAGACTCTAGTGTAACAGGAATTGTTGCAGCTGAAGAAGAAGTGCCAAGGGCTGTAATATAAGCAGGCATCATCCTTTTAAGCAGTGTGAGTGGATTTTTATGTGCTACAGTACCCGCAATGCTGAAAAATATTAACAATAAGACAGCTGTTAAAATAAATATTAAAATTATAATTTTAATAAACACTGCTAAAACTTTACCAATTTCACCAACATAAGTTATACTCATAAAAATAGTTAAAATATAAAGCGGAAGCAGTGGAATAATAACTGATGAAATAATTTTATTAATAATTATTCTTAAATCATCAACAACATCCATAATTTTCTCTGTTTTTGTAACTGCTAAACCAAAACCTAAAACAAAAGCAAATATTAATGCTGATGTAACAGACATTATTGGGGGCATATCTATTGTAAAATATGCTTGAATACCTTTTGATACATCTGCACCTGGTGATATAAGTGCCGCACCATCAAGTATAAAAGGATAAAGTAAAGATGTAATCCCATAAGTAGAAAAGCCTGAAAAAAGTGTGAAAGCATACGCCAGAACAATGGTAATAAGCAGAAGTTTACCAGCATCTCTGCCAAGATGACCAATGCCCGGTGCCACAAGTCCTATAATTAAAAGCGGAATGATAAAACTGAGAAAATTACTGAAAATAGAATTAAAAATCATCAGTATTTTTGCAATAACAACACCGCCTGAAAAAAGGCTTAATACAAAACCCAGCACAATACCAATAATTATTGCTGTAATTATTTTAATAAGTAATTTTGCCTGAAATTTTACAGGCTTTAAAGTAGATTGATTTTCTAAACTCATGGTATTTCCTATTAAAAATTTATTTGCATGTAAGCATGCCATAGAATACTAAACTAATAATCATTATTTGTAAATAATTAATTAAAATAATCATAGTAAAATATATTTTAAAATTTACCAATAAAACAATCAGTCATTAATTGTTCAGGCAAAGTTTGAAAAACAATTAATATTCTTGCAATTATTTTTATAACATATTATAACATAGTAAAATATTCAAAAATATATTTTTAAGGTGTTTAATGAAAAATATTCTCAAAAAAACAGTATATATTATTATAATTCTATTAATTATATTTATTTTACTTTCTATATTTTTATACTTTTTTACCCGACATCATTTAGATTTTCAGCCGGAAAATAAAGATATAGATAAAATTATTATATATGGCGATGTTCGCTCAGGATATTTAACCCATATAAAAATTGCTGATATGATTTATCAAGAAAAACCTGATATGGTTATTTTTACAGGTGATATTGCATCAAACAGCAGAAATTATATTCATTACCTGCAGCACACTATTTTTGAAAAAAAATTATGGGATAATGCTGAATATTATCCTGTAAGGGGAAATCACGAATCTACATACTGGCTCTATGATGCATTTTTTGATTTACCAGATAATAAATCATATTATTCTTTTGACAGAATGGGTATGCATTTTATTGTGCTTGACTGCTGGAATGTATATGTTCCACTTGAAAAAAATCAGTTTGAGTGGCTTAAAAAAGATTTAGAAGCAAATAAGAATAAACCAATTTCTGTTGCTATGCATGTTCCTCTTTTTACATCAGGCAAGTATGAGCCATATAATGAGCCAGACTTATTAGAGCTTTTTAATAAATATAATGTAATGTTTGTTTTCTCTGCCCATGTTCATTCTTATGAAAGGTCATTATATAAAGGTACTAACTATATTGTTACTGCAGGCGGTGGTGCTCCGCTTTATCCTGTTACTAGAGACAACCCTTATAAACAGGTAAGAAAAAATGTACACCATTATACTATCCTTACAAAAGATAACAATATATATACTTTAAAAGCTGTAGATATAAACGGCAATATTATAGATACCATCAGTTCTTCATTAGAATATGTAATAAAAAATAAGGAAAAATAAGATGATAATAGATGTTATGTTTGCTGCATTATTTATACTTTGTGCTGTTTTTGCACTGATTTTAGTTGTTTATTTTCTTGTCCGCCACAGACTTAATTTTAACCCTGCAGATAAAGATATTAATAAAATAGTTATATATGGCGATGTGCGTTCAAGTTATAAAATGCATAACCATATTGCAAATATGATAAAAAAAGAAAATCCTGATATGATACTTTTTGCTGGTGATATTGCATCAAACAGTCACAATTTTCTCCACTATTTAATATTCAGCATCATAGAAAACAAGCTGTGGAAAAAATGCGAATACTATCCTATAAGAGGAAATCATGAGTCTGAAATATATCACTATCAAATATTTTTAGATTTACCTAAAAATAAAACATACTACTCTTTTGACAGAATGGGTATGCACTTTATTGTGCTTGATGTAGTTGACGAAAGCATACATACAGAGCTGATTACATGGCTTAAAGATGATTTAGAAAAAAATAAAACAAAAAATATCAGTGTAGGACTTCACTATCCACTTTTTACATCAGGTAAATATTACCCATACCATGCTCCATACTTACTGGAACTTTTTGAAACATATAATGTAATATTTGTATTTTCTGCCCATGTTCATTCTTATGAACGCTCTATATATAAAGGCACAAACTATATAGTAACAGCTGGCGGTGGCGCTCCACTTTATCCTGAAACTATTGAAAATAAATATAAAGTATGCAGAGTTAATAACCACCATTACTGTATTATGACTAGAAACAATAATGATGAATATACTATAAAAGTAATAGATAAAGACGGTAATAAGATAGACGAAGTAACATCATCTAAAGCAGAAATGATAGCAGGTAACTTATGCACAGATATTTAAAACTTCTTTATGCTGTTTTGATAGGACTTGCAGTATTTACCATTATCAGACTTATAATATTTACTGCTTATTATGATTTATTTAAAGAAAGCAGTGCCTGGAGCATTTTTTTAGCAATTATTCACGGCATTCGATTCGACACATCTATATTTCTAACAATAATTTCACCCTTTATTGTGCTTCTGCTGCTTCCTGTAAACTCATATAAATATCAAAAAATTATATACTGGCTTATGTTTCCTGTATATGCAGTAATTACTATATATCTTGTTATAGATGCAGTATATTTTGGATATGTTTCAAGGCATTTGGCAGGGGAATTTGCTACACTAGGCAATGATTATGAATTTATATATACAATGGCAAAAACTTATTTTTATATGGTGTTTATTGTGCTAGCCATAATTGCAGTATGTGGGTTTTTCTGGAAAAAATTTGTTGATATTAAAGTAAAAGATGTAAATACTTCTAAAAAAGGACTGCTTAAATCAACACTTTATTTTGTGCTTATAGGCGGCATTGTATTTGTATTTATCAGAAGCAGTTTTGATATTAAGCCAATAAGTACAATTAATGCTTTTATAAGCGGCAATAATGCTCTTGCAAACCTTACATTAAATGGACTATTTAGTTCACTTAGATATATGACAGAAAATGAAGCAGTATCTAAAGATATATACTCATTTTATGATGATAATCAGGCTCATGATTTTATTCTTTCATTAAAACATTCCGACTGCTCTCACCCTTTTGCTGAACTTAAAAAACCAAATATAGTTTTTATCCTTCTTGAAAGCTGGAGCAGTTATTATGTAGATGCTTTTTCAGGCTCTAATATGCAGCTTACTCCTAATCTAAACAGGCTTGCCTCAGAAGGAATAATGTTTATGAACCATTACTCTCCTGAAAGACGCAGTATATCTGCTATTCAAGCTATCCTTTTAGGCATACCGCCAATGGATAATATTCCAAAACTTGGATTTGGTCTTGAAACTATTGCAGGAAGCGGAAACCTTGCATCAAGCCTTAGTAAAAGCGGCTATGATACAATCTTTATACAGTCATCAAAAAGAAACTCTTTTTACCTTGATGTTATTGCAAAATCAATAGGTTTTAAAGAGTATTATGGTATGGAAGATATTAAGCAGATATTAGATTATCCAGACTATAAAGCATCTCAGTTTGGCTGGGACTATGAAACATATATGAAGCTTGCAGATGCTCTTAAAAATAAAGGTAAAGATAATCCGTTTTTTGCATTTTTATTTACAGGCACAACCCATATTCCTTATGCTGAACCTAATAAAATAAATGTCAAATTTCCACATGATATAAACAGCGAAAATGGCTTTAAAAATACTCTTGTATATGCTGACTGGAGCTTGGGCGAATTTATTAAAAAAATAGAAAATGAAGAATATTTTAAAAATACAATTTTTATTTTTACAGCAGACCATGTACTGGGCAATTTTGAAAAGCAGGATTTTCCAAATGATTTTAAAGTGCCACTTTTAATATGGTCTCCATCATTTAAAAATAACAAAAAAATTACTGCAACAACTAACCATGTAGATTTACCACCTACTATTTTAGGCATTGCAACTAGGGGGGAGCATAAGAACTTTGATGAATATATCGGCGAAGATATATTCTGTAAAGATAATAACAGTTACAGTGTTATCCATACATGGGGTTCTGCAGCTATTATTAAAAATAATGAGTGGTTAAAACATTCATTTAAATATATGCTTGAAAGTAACCCAAAAGATATGGAGCAAAGTGAAAAAGATTATTTATCTAAAATACTTCTTTCATATTATCAAGAAAGTTACAATATAATGACAAAGGGGAAAAAATAATGCGTGCTTTTATAGGACTTGGAATACCAGAAAATATCAGAAGTTTTTATACTTCATCCTGCAAATCACTTCGCAAAAGTGCAGATATGTATTTTGTTCGTCTTGATAAAATGCATTTAACACTTGCTTTTTTCCCTGACCTGCCAGAAACATATATAAAAAATATTGAAGATATTCTTAAAGATTTAAAAAGAGAACAGTTTGAAATAAAGTGTGAAAATATTGGACTTTTCAAAAGAAAAGGCATACCATCAACTATATTTATTAAAATAATTTCTGATGAATTAAATGTGTATAGAGAAAAACTTCATCAAAAATTAAAAGAATTAAATATATCTTTTGATGACAGGAAACCATATACACCACATATAACTCTTGGAAGAATAAAAGATGTAACAAGTGAGCAGGACTTTACAAAAAGTTACAGGTATATTGCTCAAAACTTTCAATCATCTTCTTTTGTGGTAGATGCTGTGCATTTATACAGCAGTGATATGATAAGTTATAAAAAAGAAGCAAGCGAACACTTTATTAAAATATATTCAGAAGAAAGTGAAGATGAAAATATCAGCAAAAACTAAAAAATACAGTTTAATTATATGTCTGTTTTTGATTACTGCTGCAGCTGCATTTTATTTTGTGATAAATATGTTTTATAATATTGCTCTATCTCCAAAAACTGATAAAGGTGCAGTATTTAAAAGCAGTCATAATTCACCTACACAAATTTATGATATGACAGATATTATAAATGATAACAATATCTTTAAAAATAAAGCTCAAATTGTGAAAATAAAATCTTTTGATAACTTGAACTTAAATGCCTATAAACTTTCTCATAAAAAACCTTATGAGAAATGGGTTATTATCAGCCATGGATATATGCAGCAGCCATATCAGCTTGGACATGCAGGTTTAAAATTTTTTACAAATGGCTATAATGTGCTTCTTCCCCATATGCGTGGTCATGGGGACAGCGAAGGCTCATATATTGGCATGGGATTTCACGACAGCAAAGATATTATTAAATGGATTAATTATATATTATCACTTAACAGTCGTGCAAAAATAGTTATATATGGAGTTTCAATGGGGGCAGCAGCCACAATGATTACAAGCGGTGAAAATCTGCCCAGTAATATAAAATGCTTTATAGAAGACTGTGGATACACTTCTGCCTGGGATGAATTTGCATATCAGCTTAAAGCAATATACAGCCTGCCATCTTTTCCTATTATGAACGGTGTAAATGAGCTTGTAAAAATTCGTGCAGGGTATGACTTAACAGATGTGTCACCGCTGCAGCAGGTGCAGAAATGTACTAAACCTATGCTTTTTATTCACGGTGACAGAGATACTTTTGTTCCTTTTCAAATGGCAGAAAAATTATATACTGCAGCCGCATGCCCTGAAAAAGAGTTGTTTATTACCCGCAATGCAGGGCATGCTGAATCATTTATATTATATAAAGATGTTTACTGGCAGAAAGTATTAGATTTTGCAGACAAATATACTAACTAGCCTATTTTTCATTTCTTGCTGCAAAGTCTACTTTAAATTTTTCCATAATCTCAATAGATATATCAAATTCTTCTATCAGTTTTTTAATTAAGCTGCTTAAAACAGAATAAAGCTCTTTATATTTTAAAAGCAGAAGAACATCTCTTTCTGGGCTGTCATCTTGTTTATATTTAATGCTGTTTATATCCTGCAGTATTTTTATATAAATTGACTGCACATAATGCATTAAAATCAAATAAAAGTCCTTTGTTGCAAATTTATTTACAGTTTCTTCTAAAATTTTCATATTAGCTCTGTATGTAGTGTAATCTTCACCAACAGGTGCAACATCTGTGCGTCTAAGAATTTCTTCAACTACCATACATTTCTCTAAACTTTCACTGCATATACCAATAGTTTTATTGCAGAAATCTTTTGCATTATAAAGTTTTTTTAATGTTTCTTTAATTTGTCTTTCTTTTTCTTTACTTTTTACCTGTTTTAAATGTTTTTTAATAACAGCAGTAGTGTTAATATCTTCTTTTATATATTTATCAATAGCTTCCTGAAATGTCATAATATGAGTACCGTGTATTTTTGCACCACCTTCTGTTGCATTTATCGCAGTGCCTTTATATGTGGCAATATCTCTTTCATAATGCAGCAGAAACTGCTTATAAACTGGTCTTGTTTTAACTCTTTCCTGATAATTGCCTTCTACTTCAAGAAGTCCTGCTTCTGATATTTTATCGCCACCATAGTGGAAACCTGCTGCATGAGTAACTAAATCATCAGTAACAGCTAAATCCTGACCTACCATAATTATTGGGTCACATCCTAAATATTCCAGCACTTTAAATGCCATATTACCAGCTGACGGTCCAATATCTAATATACCTTTTTTAATATCAAGCCATTCAAATGTTGAAAAATTACGGTAAACAATTATTTTTTCACCGGGGAAATTTGCATAAGTTTCTGGAACAATTACAGGACATGCAGCTAAATAAGAATCTTTTACATCTTCTTCTGTTAAGCCTTCAAAAAGATATGATGTTGCAATAACACGCTCTAAACTTGTAACAAGGTGAGCAGGCGGCAAATTATGGTGCTTTAAGATTTTCACACTGCCATCTGCTGCACATATTACAGCTTTTTCCCTTAATCCTTCTAGTAATTTAACATTTTTATCAAGAGATGGACCAGATGCTACAACAATACCTGGTTTTCCTTTAAATACATCTTTTAAGTCAGCAATACCTGTATAATCAATAATAGTAGGTATATTTCTTAAAGTATATTTTATACCTAAAAGGCTGTCATAAGGATCATTTCCATAAAGCAGAAGAACTTGGTTTATTGCTTCTTTAACCATTTGCAAAGAATTAAGATAGTAATCTTTATTTACTGCAAAAGATACTGGCTGCTCTATAACATTTATGGCTTTTAAAAAATACATATTAGCAGTCATATTAAAAAAATTAAATATCACAGGGTATGATATTCTTATATCTTCACATCCTGCAAAAAAAACATTTGGACTATTAATCAAATCTATACAGTT
>CAJUJZ010000019.1 GCA_910586745.1 uncultured Mucispirillum sp.
GCTTACTCCAGCTGTCTGGGGTAACATATACATCACCTACATACGCATAAGCAGGTATTACTAAAAAAAGAGAGAAAGCTGTTATAAGATTAATTAAATTTTTTCTCATGTAATTATCCTAATTGTTTGTTTCCACAAGCATTTTTTTAAGGTCAAGCAAAAATTTATGATTTTCACTAATATAACCCTCTGTAAAATCTGCAAGTTTATCATAAAAAACTTTTTTTATCGGAGAATTAAGAATATTTGCAGTAAATATCTTTAACCATTTTGATAAATGCTCATCGTGTATATAGAGCTGTTTATCTACTATATTTTTAAGTAATTCTAAATCTTGCTGCTCAATAAGTTCTCCTGCCATATTGTTATAAAGTGACATAATATATGTTTCAAAGCCGATATGGTCTTCAGGCTCATTATAAAGTTTTCTAGGGTTTATTTTTTCACTGCTGAAAAGTTTAAGCATATCATCTCTTGATTCCTGCATTTCAAGATTATTTTCAGATGTATATACTGACTCTGTCATAGGTATTGATGCAGAGCCTAAACAGAATAAAGCTGTATATTCCCTTAAAATTTCTGTATCATAACCTATCAGTTGATTATTTTCTAAGCAGTTTCTTTCATCTATAACTTTAACAATGCCTTTTATTCCTTTATTTAAAAGTTCATTATCATCACTTTCAAGCATGGTAAAATATTCTTTTAAATCATTCAGCATTTGAAAATATGAGTCACTTACAGGCTCAAAATATGAGCGTGAAAGAAATTTATAAATAACTTCACTGCCTTTAAATATTTCATATAAATTATTTAAATAATTTTCCGACATTTAAATTCCCTTAAAAGCCAGATACTTTCATATCTGGCTTTATTTATAATTAGTTTGTTTTAGTAATAATGTGTAAGGACTGTCTTGGAATAATATAGAAAGATGGTCCTGTTTCTTCATTATCATTTTGGTAAGCATAAGGGAATTGAGTTTTATTTACCTGTGCTGCATTAGGATAATCCCTTTTCAACTTATCAATTGGTCCCCAGTGAATTGCTCTGCCTACACAACTTGCAACACATACTGGTTCCTGACCGTCATTAACTCTATCTATACACATATTACATTTTTGTGCAGGGTGAGCTATCTGCCAGCCACCTTGTTTTTCTGGTTCTTGATGGTCATCAGCTATACCGATAGCACCAAATGGACATGCACTAACACAAGCCAATACTCCAATACATTTTTCTCTATCAATAGAAACGATACCTGTATTTACATCTTTTGAGATAGCATTACTTGAACATGCTTTTATGCAGGCTGGTCTGTCACAGTGGTTGCAGCTCATAACTAAGTTTTCAACAGTTTCTAATGCTGATGTTTGGCTGATAACATCATAACCTTCATTAGTTTTTTCATGTCCTTTATGTTTTCTCCAGCGAACTAATCCTGGTTTTACCTGATTCCAGTCTTTACATGCTACTGTGCAGGCGTTGCAGCCCATACATCTTGATTGATCAAATACAAATCCGTATTGCATAATTATCCTCCTAAGCTTTCTCTACGAATACTACAATTGACATTTGAGCATTACCGTGGTCACAGCGTGTTGGTGTAGATGCACAAAGTGTATTTGAACAACCGCCATCATCTATGCCATTTGCATCTGGGTCATACCAGCCGCCCTGTGGAAGTAATGTTACACCTTTACTTATTCTATTAGATAATTTTGCTACAGCATGAACTGCACCAATAGGATTGTAAACTTTTACAAGGTCACCATCATTAATGCCTTTTGATAATGCATCTGCTGGGTTCATCCATATTGCTTCATATCCGCAGCCTGCTTGTCCTACAGGAGTAAGCCTTTTTAATGTAAGAGCAGTATTGTATGGTGGGTTTACATCTGGAAATTTTGGAAGAACATCTGCAAATACATCTGTATCTGTAGCTGTTGTGCCACCTATTGCAAATTTACCAAGTTCTCTTACAAGTGGACTTTCATTAAATGTAGAGTGAGAACGATATCTGATATGTGTGCCAAGGTTAAACAATGGTTTAGTGCTGCCTGCAAATAAATCCTTACCGTAAGCTTGTTTAAAGTAGTCTCTGTAATCAAAGAATACTGGTATATTATAAACAATTGGGTCACCTTCACTATCAGTATTTTTGTTACCCCTTTCTTCTAATGGAAGATATCCATGAAATTTTTCATTTCTGTGAGTATATTCCCATACCATAACATCAGATAATACATGGAAACGATATGACATTTTAGGATCATTAGTATCTACTATATAATGCTTATAGTCGTTGCCTGTGCCTGTTCTACAAGACTGACCATCAAATGTATTAATAACCACTGCTTCACTACTTGCTTGAATAAATGGAGTAGTCATATCTGTTACTTTATAATTATTAAATGCAGTTAATATTGCATTTTCCTCTAAAGATGCAGCATCATTTAAAGCAACTGGCTTACCAAGAATATAGCCATCTTTTTGATAGTTTTCAAAAGTTTGCCAGCGTGCTTTTGCCTGTTCATTATTATTAAATGCCTGTTCAATTAATGAATTTGGAGTATCATTCCTTGAAGCAAACTCGCTGTTTAATCCTGCATAATAACCACCATCTATTTCAACTAAAGATTTTGCTAATAATTTATTCATTTCAAAAGTTGATTTAGATTCACCTGGTCCATCTATTACCTTAGGCATATATATTTGTTTAGAAGCACCAGCACCACCAATAATATCAGTCATTTCCCAGTTAGCTGTTCCAGGAAGTGCATAGTCTGCCCAGCGCATTGTTGGTGAAAAGTTAGTATCAAGAGCTATATAACAAAAGCCATCTGCATTTGATGGGTCATCTGGATAAAATGGCAGACATTCAAGCATTTCTGCTGTATCATTTGAATTCATATGCTGATTAATGATTGCATTACCTGCTGCAGTATATATAAACCTAATGCCTGAATATACAGGTTTATTATCATTCATTTCTACTACATAATAGCCATCAGGACCTACTTCATAGCGTTCTGCAGAATTATGACCGCCATTAATATAATCTAATATAGAACTGTTAGCAAATATGCTGCTTGATTTATGTTTTACAAATGATTTAATATTTGCATCATCTGCATAAGCATAACCAGATTTAAATTTATTCATATCCATATCTGGCACATATTTACCAGTATATCCGTTTGCTTTTAATTCATCTGCAAAAGCAAATTTTACACCAGCATGCCACATTGTACATGATGGAAGTTTTGGAACAGTATTTGCATAGTTTGATCTATCGCTGTTTGCAGTTTTATAAGAAAGGTTAGGAATATCTGTGCCATATTCAGCATTATATGCAGCACCTTGATAATAGCCTGCACCATCTACACCCCAGCCTTTTGAAATAATTGAAAGGTTTTGTAATGCAAATAAATAGTTTACCCCTTCTGCATTTCTTTGCCAGCCGTTACTGCAGTGGTGAAGAACACCTAAACCAGCTTTTACTTTATCGCATATATCTTTTGCCATTTCTCTAATAGTAGCAGCAGGTACACCACATATACTTTCTGCCCATTCTGGAGTTTTTGCTTCTCTTAGTGTTTGTTTATAGTAGTAAGAAGCATTCACACCTACAGTGCTATCCTGACCAAGCATACATTTACCACCTCTTGCAGTTTGGCTAGATTTTGCAAATTCTGAAGAGTTATAGTTTATTTTATCATTTATTGCTGTGCCATAAACTGCTTTTGATAAACGGTCATCCTGTCCCATAATATAATCAGCATAAGAATATCCAGCAGGAACTTCATTAACTTCTGTATATCCATTTTGTGCTATAAGACTAATATTTCCTGTTGTTTTATCTATGTAATATTTTGGAGAAGCAAAAAAGCCATAAACCATAGTATCAAGGTAGTCTACATCTAAATATGGGTCTGCTTTAATAGAGCCATCTGCATTAAATGTATTATCTATCATATCATAGATAATTGCTGAAATAAGAGCAACATCTGTCAACGGATTAATCTGAACCCAATCTGTTGCAAGAGTAATACCTGTATCTTCAAGAGTTGGGCTCATATGCCATACTCTGCCACCTTTGTCTCTGATAGTTTTAGCACTGATTATTGCAGAATATGCATAAGGATTAGAAGAAGTAAGTTGGTGAGAACCCCATAAAAATAAGCTTCTTGTATTTCTTTGCATTAATTGAGTAGTATTTTTATTTCCTTTTGCACCTGTATAAGTTGTGCCAAAATATGATCTTGAATGGGCACTATAGTTATAACCTTGGTGCAGATAACCACCGCTTAGTGGACCAACAGCTGCAGCAAATACAGATGATGAACCATTACCACCACCACGCTGATATGGACCTTGCTGACCACTTGACATATGATTATAAATTGCTTCTGAACCATATTTTTGTAAAATTGCATTATAACGCTGAGCAATTTCTTTCATAGCCTGTTCCCATGTAATGCGAACAAAACCTGTTAAATCACCGCGTTTTTTAGTTTGTTTTAATGGATATTTCATTCTGCTTGGAGAATAAAGACGGCCAACATAACTTCTACATCTGGAGCATGCACGGCTTTGAGGATTACTTACTTCGTTTTCAAATGTTTTATCATAAACACGCTCGTCAGTAAGTATACGAACTATTTTACCATTTTTTTTAACTGCACGAGTTACACAACGACCACCACAGTTATGTCCAGCAGTTCCTGCCCATACTTCAGCAACACCGCTGTTTATATCATTTACAATATTTTCCTGTTCACCAGAAGAGGTACATTCCCCCCCCGTATATAATTTCTGAACCGCTATCTTTAGAGCAGCCATACATGGCAGCCATTGCACCAAGAGATGCTGTGCCTTTTAAAAAGGAACGCCTTGATACTGAGCTTTCTTCTAATGGTTTTAAAACATCAGTTTCTTTTCCCATATTTTTCGCCTCCAATAATAATGTATTTTTTTAAATATAATAATTTTTTTTATTAGTCAATGTCTAAAAATACATAATTTATACAAATTCAACAAATTGATTTGATTTGTTAAACTTACTTATATCTTATTTATTAATATTTTAAGAGAAAAATTATCTTATTTGATAATGTATCATAAAGTTCATAGAATGATTATAATGACTACTATAATATATCATTTTTTTTAAATACAAAATATCCTGCAAAAGCAAATAAAAAGCCTAAAATCAGCGGATAAATAAGAGCATAAATAGTGTAGCCTGCACGCCCCACCGTATCCAATATAAAAAATGAAGCTGGACCTATTACCGATAATACAGGATCAAACAGAGAAATTGCACCGATTCTAAATACCTGAACCGGATTAAGCAACGCTGCCATATACACAACGGTTTCAGGTAAAAGTTGTTTTATCATAAGCCCTATTAATGCAGCATCTATGAATGCTATTAAAAATAACCAAACAAAAAGCGATATGCCAAGAGCAAATTCCATACTTTTAATAACTGATGAGATAAAAAAACCTATGCCTAAAAATGCAAAAGAATTAAATGCAAGCAGTCCAATATACAGCACAAACAAGTCCACAGGTACCTGATGTGTTTTTAACACACCAATAATAAGCGATAAAATTAATGCAAGTAAAAGGGGAAGAAATATTATGATAAAGCGTCCTATTAGTTTACCGAAATAATAGGAAAACAATGATACAGGAAATGAAAGCATATATTCAAGCACATTACTTTCCCTGTCGCCCGTAATACTTCTAACTGTCGTAACTAATACGAATACAGGCATAATAATATTACATGCTTGTATAAACACCAAAAGCATTCTTGTTAAACCGGTAAAACCCATAACACGACTTTCAGTTACACCAGAAACAAAAATCAGCACAACTAAAAAAATAAATACAAGACTGTAACCTATAAACCAGCGGGAGCGAAGCGAACCCGTTATATCCTGTTTTGCTATTAACATCATATTTCGCACTTATTTCCTCCAAAACACACTAATTATGCGTTGAACCTGCTTTATTATGTGTTCTTTTTATCTTAATATTTCTAATAATTTCCACTGCCTGCTCATAAGTAATAAGAGTTTTACCTTCATCTAATTTTTCCTTACTGTCAAAAGCGGCAATTCCAAACGACATAGGAGTATTGTATCCTTCTGCATAATATGCATTCTTATGCTCCACCCAGTTACCGTTTTTTCCGTCTGTAATGTAAATCAAGGCTTTTTCTTTCCATGACGGAGTAGTTTCATCAAGCCATAAAACAGCACATCCTAAATCATCAAACGGGTATGACTGGCCATTTTCTGGATTTACTATCTGAGCAGTATGATAACGGTCTACCAGCTGCATTTTACACCTTTCACATAAGTCCCTGTCATAAATTACTTTTTTCGGCTCGGTATTTATGGTTTTATTACAACCAAACACCAACACTGCCAAAATTGCTGAAAATAGAATAACATTAAACTTTTTCATCTCTTACAATTCTCCCTAAATCTAATTCTATATTACGGTTAACAATATTTTTTACCTCATCTATCCTGTGGCTAATCATGATAAACGACTTGCTGCCGATAATTTTTTTAAGCAGCATATAAAATTTTTCTCTGCCTGCCGTATCCAAATTGGCAGTAGGTTCATCAAAAATATAAAAATCGGTATTTCTAGCAAATGCAATGGATATAAGCAGTTTTTGTTTCATACCGCCTGAAAATTTATAAAATGTTTTTACAAGGTGAGGTTTAATATCAAAATCAAGCATATTACAATATTCTATAACTTTTTCTTTATCAAACCCCGAAAGCCCTGACGAATATGATAACAGCTCATTGACTGTCATATTCAAGGGTGGAGGTATTTGGGGAACAAAGCTTATATGACACAAAGCATCTTCACGCTTTACATAAGGCATAGTCCCATAAACTGTTATATTACCCTTATCAGGAAAATATTCACCTAATATACATCGTATTAATGTGGTTTTACCGGCTCCATTCTGCCCTAAAAGAATTATTTTGTCATTATCTCCGACAGATAGATTAATATCATCTAAAATTGTTTGTTTTTTAAATGATTTGCAAAGATTATTAATTTCTACCATAACATCTGCCTAAATTATATTTTTTATTTTATTTTCATATTTAAAAGAACCTGATGAACAGCTGTCAATACATTTACAACACATAATACAGCCTGCATTTTTGATAAACTGCTCTGAAATATTATCCCTGTTATTCACTATATTTGATAAAATTCTTTTATCATAACATACATTTATACATTTATTGCAATGTATACAGCCCTCTTTTATCCATTTGATTTTACCAAGAGAAATATATGATAACAAGCCATATACAGTTCCAATCGGGCATATTCCCCCGCACCAAAATCTACCAAAAAAAAGCTCTGTTAAAAGTATGAATAATACAAAAATGGAAGCAAACGATATACCGTAAATTATAAGTCTGCTGACTATTCCAACAGCATTAAACATTTCAAAAAAAAGCGTCCCTGTTACAGATGAAATTATAAGCCAGAATATCAAAAAGAAATACCTGTTAAAATAGATTTCTCTTTCCTTTATAATATGTTTAGATATGAGTTTATGACGCATATAGTCAATATATTCACTTATAAGACCGTAGGGACATACCCATGCACAAAATATTCTGCCGCCAAAAATAAAATAAAACAGCAATACAGTTATAGTGCCTATAATTAAATTTACAGGTAATCCGTGATTAGTAAAAAGCACTTCCAAAGCGATAAATGGGTCAGTTAAATGAAGCCCTGTCATACGGGAACCAGAAAGAGAACCTTCCAAAATCTGTATATCTGCCTTAAATGAAAGCACAAAGAGAAGCGATATGCTAATAACTGTTATTATCCTAAGATAATATATCTTAAATATTTTCTTTTTCTCTTTCATAATATTACTCAAACCTTGATATTTCTTCCGCAAGGGATTTCAATTCATTATCTGGAGTATTTTCTAAAAGCCCTTTCATCAGCGAATTTTTAACCTGACCGTTTTTGTATTTTAAAAGTGCTTCATAATTATATTCATAGCTTTTACCGATAATAGGAAGCCCTATAATACCTTTACCGTCTTTTCCATGGCAGGCTGCACATTTTACTATATAAAGTCTGCTTAATTTATCACTGCTTACATTTTGCCGATACTCTTTTAATTTTTGCTCCGCATTATTTTTTATTTCAGTATTATTAATATGAGTTTTATCAACCCGATAATCCATATAAACATCATTATTTTCAACCGCCTGTTGTATTTCACTGCCACTACCGCTATCCATCATTTTAAACATATATATTGTGGTAAGCAGGGTTACTAATATGACAATAATAATTATAATTTTATCTTTCACCAGCTTTTTCCTCTCTTATTTCTTTATTGAATTGTGCTATATCGTCTGCTATAAATCTTATTTCATTATCATCCATTTTTTTTACAAGCCTTCGCATAAGCTCATTCTTTTCTTTATCGTTTTTATAGGCTGTTATCATATTATATACTTCTTCCCCTGTTTTTGTTAAAAGTGACGGACCTATAACACCGTTACCGTAATCATCATGGCATGCAGAACATTTAACTATAAATTCTTTGCTTAACCTTTTCATCAAAAGAGATTTATGAATAGAAGAATACGGTGTATTACGAACTACTATATGTGCTCCAATTTGTTTTGTAACAGGTGTTTCTCTGCCGTCTGGTGCATAATTCACCCTGTATTCTCCAACCATGTTATAACCTATAAACTTATTTAAGCGGCTGTCATTATCCGATACTAAGCCGCCGTCTATAACAGTAATTTTCCCAGCTGTTTCAGGCATCTTGTCTTCATCTTCACTACTTTCGTTAAAACATGCCGTTATAAATATGCAAAAAAATAAAATTATATATTTCATTTAATATCCTTCCTATATTTTTTCATAACTAAAAACATTACCAGCAGGACAAAGTTCAATACACACTCCGCAGCCTGCACAGTTTTGCTGTATTTTTGGGTAATAACCGCTGTCGGTTTCAACAAATTGAATAGCCTGTTCTTTTTCCGGATAAGGACAAAAATCACTGCATATTCTGCACGGTTTTCCCATCGTTAATTTCAATTTTTCAATTAATTCTTTTTCTACAGGTGATTTTACTCCATGAGAAGCCACTTTCAGCACATCATCTTTAGATACACTTACATTTTTCAATCCGAAACAATTCTCTTTACTTAAAACTGTAATTTCAGCCATTTTTACATCATGAGCATCCGAAACATCATGATTTAAAGCCCCTGACGGACAGGCAAGCACACATGGCAGTAAATCACATAAATAACAACCCCTTAATTCCGGATAAATAACAGGTGTTCCAATATCAACACCCGCAGAAATATCTTTTAAACTTACCGCATGGTATGGACATACTTGTAAACACTGACCGCATTTGATACACAAATGCTGAAATTTGTTTTCTTCTACCGCTCCAGGTGGTCTGATACCTGTAAACTTATCGGTGGAATATTCTTTCAAATAACTGCCAAAGCCTGCCATTACACAGCCTGCCACAGTCAGCATGCCATATTTTATCGTATCTCGTCTGTTAATTTTTATTTTCATTTTCTCTCTCATTCCCATATCTTAAATATATAAGCGGATTTTCATCTATCGCTATAATGACAGGCTCCGAAAAAGGTATCAAACGCGATAAAAAATTAATTACAGAAATAACTGGTGAACCGTAAAAAAACTTTACTGAGGGCATATACTGCATTACTCTATCGGTATATACATAATATTCAAAAGGAATATCTCCATAGCCGTCTTTATCCCTGTCAAAGCCTTCATATTCATCCCAGTAATTGCTGTTCCACCGATTTATATGCAGTTTGGAATTAGGCGTATCATTTACTATCGTATCTATATTTCCAAGAAATATATTATCTTCATATATACTAGGCAGTATCGTACCATGAAGCTGGATACCTGTAGTATTATAATAAATTTTATTACGCTTTATAATATTAACTGTATCCGGTTTATTTGGAGACTGGTCTGTATAAAACCCCCGTCCGTTATACATAATAAGATTATCTGATATTATTGTATCTGAAGCGTCTTTTAAACCTATCCCTATGCCGAAAGCACCAGAAGCACTTGTAATAGTGTTATTTTCCAAACGACTGCCGGAGCAATACATAAAAAATACACCTACTGAATTATTTTTAAAATAATTTCCGATTACAATGTTCCTGTCTGCATACATAAAATGAACGGAATATCTTGAATCTGTAATTTTATTATACTCTATTCTATTAGCTGAAGAATACCAATACACCATATCCCTTATCTTATCCATCGTATTTTTTCTAATAATATTTGAATGACTATACCAAAGCCTTATACCGTCACCTCTTAAACCCAGACTGAAATTTTTTGAAGTAATATTATTATTTTCTATTAATCCCCTGTTTGAACCTTCAAAATTTATACCGAAAAGACAGTCAGCTATTTTATTATTCAAGATTTTCACTTCATCTGCATTCTTTACATAAATACAAGAATCAATACTTTCATGGCTTTCTCCGCTGCCTGATACATGTATATTTTCAATAACCGAATAACCTGCATTAACTGTTATGACACTTCCTTTACCATTCCCATTTATATATGCTTTTTTACCTGTTCCACGGATAGTTAATGCTTTATTAATTACAACAGGTCCATCATATACCCCATCATCTAATAATATGACAGCACCTTCCTTAGCATTATCTATCGCCTTTTGCAGTTCAGAGCAAAAAACAATAAAAGGAAACATAATGAAAAGTGTTATTAACATGGCAATTTTTTTCATTATTTACTTGCCATTTTATTTTCTTTAATTCTTGCAAGTATTGCTAAAATGCTTAACACGGCTATGATTAAAAGCAGACAAAAACCTATGGCTGGATAAGAATGAGTAGTAAATTGAGCTACTTTACCATCCCCTAATGCCGTAGGCATAAATAGTTTTACTTTAAACATACCCCATTCCTGTAAATTATGACCATACCAGTATAACCAGCCAGAATAAACGGCTAAAAATCCGACAGGGATTAAAGACGGTATAACCATTAATAATGGTGAAAATTTACCCTTGTATATAATAAAAATTATCATCATTACAAAGACCAGAAGCATACAAAACGGCGATATTTTTCTTTCAAGTTGTGCACCTGATTCCATAGGATACATTCCTATAAAGTGATTAATAGTATTCATCTCATGCACATCACCAGAATAGCCGTCTAAATGGAAATATACCGGAATGCCGTCAGGAAAAGCAGCCTGCGGGTAATTTGGTGCTTCAAGAGAAACAAACCATACAGGAGCACTCATCATACCCACTTCTCCATTTAATTCTATCATCTTTTTCAAATCTCTTTCAGCCCCTTTCGGTGTATATGGGCTTAAATACCTGCCTGTCTCATATAAATTCCATAAAGGATAGACAAAAGATGGAATTTCATCCGTTTTTCCGTTTTTTATTTTATCTGGAACATTATAAAAAACCACCATAGGAAGCGTAAATGCAAAAAATAATATTACAGCAGCAATACCTGCAAATACATTTGATTTTGTTATTTTTTTACCCATAAAGCACCTTACTTAATAATTTATGTCGGAAAGGTGAAAGGGGATACACCTTTTCCGACATTTATCACATTATACTTATTTAACTTGCTTAAAATAATTCAGCATTTTCATCAATCCATTTCATATATTCAATCATGTCATGGATTTCCTGATCGGTCATATTTTGGTTAGGCATACGCAGATTAAAATAATTTATTAAATCAACTACATATTCTTCATTGTATTTTGATGCAGGATTTTTAATAAATTCAAATACCCATTGCTCGCTTGTTCTGTATAATGTACCTGTTAAATCAGGTCCGGAACTTACTTGTCCGATTACATGGCATCCGTTACAGCCACCCTTTAAGTATGCCTCTTCACCGCGGGCAGCTTGAGAAGACATTGGTGAAGCAACTTCTCTTGCAAGGCGTGCTTTTGCTCTCAAACCCACATCAGCAGTTTTAACCATATACTGCCATACTTGATTTTCCCACAAAATTGCTTGTTCCAAATCACCTTTTTGGTATGCTGCATTCGCTTTTGTTTTCGTTTCTTCAATATTTGAATACTGGTCTAAAGCATCCACAACCAATGCTTTAATTGACGGATATTTTTCATACCCCTTATCTTTTAGATATTTTACAACCGATTGAATAACTTCATTGGTGGCTTTATTTGTAGCTATGATTTTATCATATTCAGCTTGAAGCTGCTCTGGAGTATATTTGTGAAGCGTAGTTTTTTTAATATCTTCATATTTTTTATCAGGGTCTTTTACGAATAAATATCCCATCATTTCAAGGTGCAGTGCTGAACAGAACTCTGTGCAGTAATACGGGAATACACCTTCATAATCTGCAGTAAAGTTTACCGATACAGTTTTACCCGGCTCTACTGATGCATGAACATTCATATTATCAATCGCAAAACCATGGGTTTCATCTTGTGCTCTTTCCAGACTTGTAAGATATATCGTAACATTATCACCTTTATTTACTTCTATATGCTCAGGCACAATATGAGAGCGAACGAGAGTTGCATATACTTTAACATTTTTACCGTTTCTCTCCACTCTTTCTTGTCCAGCAAGAGTCATACCTTCATGCTGTCTGCCGGTTCTGCTGTTTGTTCCCATAGCGTAAGTCGGCTGCGGTTTTAATTTATCGGCAGAAATAGATATGACATCATGAGGTTCTCCCAATGGAATAGGCATATCGTAGGTAAGCTCCATTTTCGGTCCAGTAATATCTATTAACTGGTGATTTTGAGGGTGTAAAGGTCCAACAGGATTAAATCTGTCTATAGAAAGTTTATCAAGAGCCAGTGCATATCTTCCTTTTGGTTTAGCACTCTTACCTTCCATCGTGTCAAGATGCCCAATATTATAATGAACATTAATACGGTCTAATACTTTTAAATTTTTATAGTCCCACTTTACAACTTGCGAATCTACATATAAAGATGTAAGTATTTCTCCATCTTTTTCTGTAAATGTGCTGTGTAATGGTCCAAGACCTAATTCAACTTGACCATGTAACGATTTTTTCATATCAAGTATAGGTATTCCAAAAGGATCTTTTCCTGCAAAATCTTTATTATCAATCAATGTTTTTATTTTTTCAAAGTCGTAAACAGATGCATGAGTATCAAGTTTGCCACCAACAACGATATATCTTCCGTCAGGAGTAACATCTACACCGTGAGGTGATTTAGGCTCAGGAATAAGAAACAAAGCATTCGCTTTAACAGCAGCATCTATTGTTACTACTCTATGATTATTGGTTATTTTATAATTTTTCGGATCTTTTGCAAGCTCTGCAATCACTTTCCAATTAAAAACATGAAGATAGTCATTATCGTTTCGGCTCATTCCAGCTTCAAAGGGAGGCAGTCCCTTTTCAACACCGCCGGTATACATTTCTGTATTAAAAGAGTTTATAAAACCCCAGCCGTCTGATACACCTTTTCCAGCATCTGATAAATCCTGCATATATGGAGGAAGTTCTAATGTTAATGACTGCTTTTCATCAATTCTGCCTTTATCGTAATCAAACTTCCACATTGTTACTGCACCGCGAAAAGAGTTTTGATAATCTTCTATGGGATAATAACTGTTATCAAGAGGAGCAGCATACTGGCTTGCTTCCATAATATACTCTGTATTTGGTGTTACAAAAGCACCACCATGCTCACTTTTAATTACAGGATTTGAAACAATTTGGACAGTTTCAAAATCATGCAGATTAATTACAGCTAAACGCGGATTAGCTTTGTCATTGATAAAAAGATAGTCACCGACATATTCACCGTTTTTTTCCGTAAAAGCCGGATGGTGAGAATCGCCCCATGTAATATCTTTTCCTCTGATTTTACCCTGTGCAAGAACTGCTTTTGACTCCCTGTCATAACCGTAACCCTGCCATGGCTCTGGTGTGAATACACCTATATATTTATATATACGCATAGAAGGGACACCGTAAACAATCACCTGACCTGATTGACCTCCCGATGAAAATACAATAAACTCATCATGTCTGCCGCTGGGCTGATAAGTTTTGGCTGCAGCTAAAATATCTTTTTCCGTAAGATTTCTAGCTTTCATAATTTCCTGTAAAGAATTAGTATTTACTTCTTTTGAAACCTGCACCGTTTGTGCCGCAGGTGCTGATGATTTTGCAGCAGTTTGCTCAGTCTGTTCTTTACTTTTACAGCCTGTTAGTGCAAAAATGCCCAAACATAATATGGATATTATTTTAAATATATTTTTCATTTCATTCCTCATCAAATAATTTACATAAAATTACACGAACTTTTAAAAACGAATTCGTAGTTTTTAATAATAAAATACCGCTAAACCATTGAAATATATGTCCCTATAGTTCAGCTGCATATAAGTTAAAATTATTATCCGGAATCATAAAAAAGGAAAAATGAATTTGAATATGAAAAAAAGAATTTCACTACATGAAAATGAAACGATGAGAAAGGAATTAGAAAATTAAAACTGTGTTTACCCCCCCCGTATGCAATTAGATTTATTTAATATTATTAACAAGTTATACCTCACTACTTCAAATAAAGAATAATACAAGTATATATTCTATTACAAAATATATCACATACAGTTATTCATGTCAATTAGTAATCACCAAAGATAATAAATATACAGTAACAGAAGAAATGCGTTTTTATCAAATGCTTTGTAAATATTTCATTAAATATAGAGTAAAAATGTAAAGCAAACCCCATTTATTTATCAAATAAATGGAGTTCGCATAAATCAAAACAACCTTTATAAAATATTTAATAATAAATTAAATTCTAGCCTGCTGCATATTTTGAGATAAATACACCTGCTGCAACAGCAGAACCAATTACACCCGCAACATTTGGTGCCATAGCATGCATAATTAAAAAATTAGATGGGTCTGCTTTTGCACCCTCTACCTGACATACTCTAGCAGCAAGTGGAACAGCAGAAACACCTGCTGCACCAATAATTGGGTTGATTTTATTTTTAGTAAATAAATTCATAAACTTTGCAAATAAAATCCCTGAACCTGTTGCAATGCAGAAAGCAAGAGCACCTAAACCAAAAATTTTAAGTGATTCTGGGGTTAAAAATTTATCTGCCTGAGTAGATGCTCCTACTGTTAAGCCTAAAATAATAACAACAGTATCTATTACAACTGTTCTTGCTGTTTTAGCAAGACGCTCTGTTACTCCTGATTCTCTTAATAAGTTACCAAGGCAGAGCATACCGATTAATATTAATGCACCAGGGTCTATCATAGAAACAATAATAAAAGTGAATATTGGAAATAATACTCTCATTCTTTTAGATACTGGTTTAGACGGCGGCATTTTTATCATACGCTCTTTTTTAGTTGTTAAAAGCCTGATTACAGGCGGCTGCAGCACTGGAACAAGTGCCATATAAGAATAACCTGCTAATGTAATAACCGGCAGATATTCTTTTGCAAGTTTACTTGCTACAAATATTGCAGTAGGTCCATCTGCACCACCAATAATACCTATTGCTGCCGCTTCTTTTAGTGTAAAGCCTAAAAATAAACTGCCCAAAAATGTCATAAATACACCAATTTGTGCAGCTGCACCTAAAAGCATAAGTCTAGGCTGGGAAAGCATTG
The DNA here is from genome assembly GCA_910586745.1 of uncultured Mucispirillum sp. Classification (GTDB taxonomy): domain Bacteria; phylum Chrysiogenota; class Deferribacteres; order Deferribacterales; family Mucispirillaceae; genus Mucispirillum. Next base: position 15,789 of record CAJUJZ010000019.1, read on the forward strand.
CAGAAAAGTCTGTCATAGCTCCCACACCTAAAAATATAAGTGGTGGATATATACCAAGCTCTACACCTTTATATAAATAGCCTAATACACTGTTATGGTCGTATAACCCCATTTCAAGCACTGGGTCTGCTGGAATATTGCCAACAATAATACCAAACCCAATAGGAACAAGAAGCAGCGGTTCGTACTGTTTTGCTATTGCAAGATACAGGAAAATACCACCTACAATAAGCATAATCACATGCTTATATGTAAGCATACCCCCTAATGCTCCTGTATCTATAAAATTCATTAAAATATCCATTTTTTTGCCTCCGCAATCTAAATGGTCTATTGAAATTCTACAAGCACTTGGCTTTCACGAACAGTGTCACCTGCTGAAACATTAATAGATTTTATAGTGCCATCAACTGGTGAGTTGATAGATGTCTGCATTTTCATAGCTTCTAATATTAATAATTCCTGTCCACTTTTAACTGCATCACCAGCTTTTGCTTTTACTTCAACTATTGTGCCGCCAACTGGGGAAATAATAGTTTTGCCACCTGCATTTGATGCTGCTGCGGCTGCTGCACCTGCTGCTGCTCTGCTAGGTGGTGGTAATATACCATCATTACTTTGGTTTGTTGGCATAGGGTGAGACTGCACAAATCTTGAAACAGGCGGAATACCGCTTAATGTGCCATAACCTTCTACTTCATCTAAAAGCTCAACTTCTACTTCGTAAGCTACACCGTGGAGAGTAATTTTCATTTTCATAATATATGCTCCTAAATATTTTTAATTATAATTTATTTTTTTCCAACATGGGAAGACTGCAATGCACTGCGTGCCTGCATAGCCCAGTTACCACCTTGTTTTGCCTTAGCAGGTAACACTCTAACTCGTCTAACTCTTGCTTTATTATGAGTATATGCTGCAACTGCTGCACTAATAAGAACTAATGTTGTGTTATCAATATTTTGTTCTTCCTGTGAGTTTGGCTGCACAATTTCGCCTTTACTATCTTTTTTCGCAGACATTAAGCCTATTTTATCAAGTATTGGCTCTAATGCTTTAAAAAGATTAATAAAAATAATCATAATAACAAGCACTGCAAATACAACACCAACACCTGTTGCAGTAACAAGCAGACCTTCACCAATATTATCATGAAAATCTCTGCTGGCATTTACTGCCTGAGTAGAAGCTGTAGTATTTACATCAGCCTGTGCAAGCTGTATATTTGTATATTCAGCCATAGTAATAAACTCCTATAATGGAATAAGACCGTGTTTTTTATATGGTCTTGTTTCACGCTTAGAAGCATACATTTCTAATGATGCTGCTAAATAGCTTCTTGTATCTGCTGGAAGTATAACATTATGGATATAGCCTCTTTTTGCTGCGACATAAGGGTTTGCAAATAACTCTCTATATTCATCAAGTCTTTTTTTAGTTTCAGCAGCTTTATCTTCTGCATTTTTGATTTCTTTACCATAAAGCAGGCTGACAGCACCTTCTGCACCCATAACTGCAATTTCTGCACCTGGCCATGCAGCTACTCTGTCTGCTCCCATTTCTTTAGAACACATACCAATGTATGCACCACCATATGCTTTACGAATAATAACTGTAAACTTTGGAACAGTTGCTGAAGCATAAGCAAATAAAAGTTTTGCACCATGTCTGATAATACCGCCATATTCCTGGTCCACACCCGGCATAAATCCTGGAACATCAACAAGAGTAATTAATGGTATATTAAACGCATTGCAAAAACGAATAAAGCGGGATGCTTTATCTGATGAGTCAATATCTAAAACACCTGCTTTAAATGCTGGCTGGTTAGCAATAATACCAACACTTCTGCCATTTAATCTGCCAAAGCCTACAATAATATTTTTAGCAAAGCTTTCCTGCACTTCTAAGAAATCAGCATTATCTACTACTCTCCAAATGATTTCGTGCATATCATAAGGCACTTTTGGATCATCTGGAACAATAAAGTTAAATGATTCATCTGGACCTATTACACTGTTTCTTGATTCTTCTATAATAGGTGCTTCTTCTGAGTTATTAGAAGGAAGGAATGATAAAAGCCTTCTGGCAAGTCCTAATGCTTCAGGTCCTGATTTTGCAACAAAGTGAACAACACCAGAATAGTGAGCCTGTGCATCAACACCGCCAAGCTGTTCAAGGGAAACTTCTTCACCTGTAACTTCTTTAATGATTTTAGGGCCTGTGATATACATTTGACCTTCTCTTTGAACTTGTATAATAAAGTCAGTTAATGCTGGAGAGTAAGCAGCACCACCTGCACATGGACCTGCAATAATACTAATCTGTGGAACAACACCTGAAAGAAGAACATTGCGATAGAATATACCACCGTAACCTGATAAAGCACTTACACCTTCCTGAACCCTTGCACCACCTGAGTCATTAATAAAGATGAAAGGCGAACCAGTTTTAAGTGCTGCATCCATTAATTCTTGAGCTTTTCTAGCACCTGCTTCACCCATAGTTCCTGCATTAACAGTAAAGTCCTGACTGGCAACAAATACTGACCTGCCGTCTACAAGCCCCATTCCTGTAACCATACCGTCTGCTGGCAAATCTTTTTTATCCATGCCAAAATCATTACAACGGTGTTGAACCATCAGGAAATCTTCTTGGAAAGTATCTTCATCAAGAAACATTCCTATACGCTCTCTGGCTGTATATTTGCCTTGAGAGTGCATTTTCTCAATCTGAGCATCACCGCCCCCTTTGTATAAGCGGGAACGAAGCTCAACCAGCTCTTTAATTTTGTCCTTGCTCATTTGAACCTCATCTTAAAAAAATAATTATATAATTATATTCAAAAATTTCATTTATGAAATTTTAAACCTATGCCGTGATAAATTCAACACATTTATTGCTCCTGCATATATATTTTAGAAAAATACATAAAATATTTATGCAAAATAATGAATTACATATATCTTTTATTAAATAAGCGTAATTTTATACCCATTTTTCCCAGTTATCAAGTATAATTATACTCTTTTTATTTTTTCCTTTTAACAGGTCGTCTTCTATTTGACACTTCTTTTTTGTTCTTTACTCTTGAATATCCTGTTTTTCTTCTTCCCCTGCCTGATTTAAACTGTTTTAATATTTTATTTAAATCATCAGGTATAACAACAAATCTTTCTTCCGGGTTTATATAATTCAGTTTATGTTTTGTGTAGCTTTCTATTTTAGGGATAAGATAAGAATCTTCTTCAGTTGCAAAAATAACTGACACACCTTTTTCACCAGCTCTTCCTGTCCTGCCTATTCTATGTACATAGTCTTCTGGGTCTTCTGGCAGTGAGTAATTAAATACATGAGTAATACCGTCAATATGTATGCCTCGTGCTGCAACATCTGTTGCACATAATATGCGGATTGTGCCGTTTCTAAGTTCTTCTAATGTTTTAATTCTTCTTGACTGAGTAACATCCCCTGATAAAAGACCACATGAAAGTCCGCAGGCTTTAAACATATCTGTAAGCCTTGCAACTTCATCTCGTCTGTTGCCAAAAATGATTACTCTGCTTAACATATCCTGAGAAATAATATTATATATAATAGAAAACTTTTCTTTATCTGATGCAATATAAGCAATCTGCTCAATATTTTCAGAAGTTATTTCTTTTGATTCTACTTCAAAGCTTAACGGGTTTTTTGTCCACTGAGCAGCAAGCCTTAAAATATCCTGATTTAATGTGGCACTAAAGAGCATTGTCTGCCTTTTAGATTTAGATGGAGCTGCACTTATTATCTTTTTCATATCTGGGATAAAGCCCATATCAAGCATTCTGTCTGCTTCATCAATAACCAGTATTTCTACTTCGCTTAAATTAAGGACACCCTGATCTTTATAATCAATAAGTCTGCCTGGAGTAGCAACTAATATATCAATAAACTTATTTTCAATCTGGCGTTTCTGTTTTTCATAGTTAATACCACCAAAAACTGACTGTATAGTTAAGCCACAGTATCTGCCAATATTTCTAGCATCTTTTTCTATCTGGATAACAAGCTCTCTTGTTGGTGCCATAATTAATGCCCTTGGAGAGCCTTTCTTCCTGTTATTTAATTCATTATTCATAAGTCTTGTAAATAATGTGATTAAAAACGCAGCAGTTTTTCCTGTACCAGTCTGAGCCTTGCCTGAAACATCTTTGCCTTTTAAGCTTTCAGGCAGAATAAGCTGCTGAATTGGTGTGCAGTATTTATATTCACATTCATATATACCTTTCATAAGCTTTGATGAAAGCTCTAAATCATGGAAACGAAGTACACCTTCTTTTTCTTCCACTTGAAATTCATTTATATCCCAGTCTCCAAGTTCTACCACTTCATCTTCCATATTAATATTTTTAAGCTCAGCATTTTTAATCTGCCTGCTTTTAGTTTTGCTTGGAATATTTTTGCTGTTTTTTCTTCTTTCTGAATGTTTATTTTCTGATGATGCTGGCTGACTTTCTTTATTTATTTCTTTTTGTGCAATTTTTTTTGAAATCTCTTTAATGATTATTTGATTTTGTGCAGTCTTGTTTTTCTTAATAATTTGTTTAATTCTTTCAAGTATTGACATTTTACCCTTCATTATATTAATTATTTTTTTAAAAAATTCATAAGTATTCGCAATATATAATATAAATTCAAATTTTGGTAGCAATTTTTTTATTTTTTATTAAATTTTATTTTAAATTAAAAAATTATACTTTTGTATTAATAAGTTAAAAAATCATATAGAAAATCAAGACTTTTAATTAATAAAAAAAAAAGCAGACACAATAATATGTGCCTTACTTATTTCAATTACTTTGATGCTTTTGGTATTAATTCAATATTTGCAGACTCATTATAGCAGGCTTTAAAAAGATATTGAATATCCACAATATTGATACTCTTTATGTCAATTTGTGGATTATCTACTCCTGAACTAGAACTTGAACCAAAACTGCTGCATACAAAAGGGCAAAGCATTATAGATAATGCAAAAATAAGAAAAAACTTTAATTGAAATTTTTGCAGATATATTACCCACCAGAAAAATTATTTAAGATAATATTAAAAATCTGTCCAAAAGATTGGGTAATATATATATAAAACTTTCAATAAACGAAATAAATCTTTAGTGTTTTAAAAATAATAAAATATCAAAATAATATATGATAAAAGAATAAATCACATGAAAAATTTGGCAGTATACGAAAAGAGGATACCAAAAGGCACCCTCTTTCCCATATACTATTTGTAACCTTAAATATACTATAGATACTACTATTATTTAATACTTTCTACCTTAATTATACTTTACTATATTTAAGATACTTATATACTTAAAAAATATACTTTATATACTCATAATAATTATTATTCTACTTGTTCTCTATGATTGTAATATAGTAACAATTCTTAATAATGTCAACCACTTATTTTGACAGATTTCAAAATTCTTGTATTTTTGCTTAAGTTTTAAGCAATTATTTTTGATATTATTTTATTTATCAATAAGTTAAAAATATTAATTTTTTATAATTTTTTTTTGTAATTTCAAAAAATATTCTTTATTTTATTAGGTTTTATTTTGCAGATTCTCTAACTTGAATTGGTCAATATTTTATATTTGCTTAAAAAAAAGGCAGATACTTATCCTATACCAATATCTGCCTGTATTTCTGCATAATTTTTAAGCAAAGCACACAATTATATATGTTTTTTTATACTTTCTGCATCTTTTGCAATTTCTGTGATTTCCACTTTTAATCTTGGCGGAGTATGTTTGCCAAAATCGTCATTAATGTATCTTGGAATAATATGTACATGAGAATGGAATACTTCCTGACCAGAAGCAGGCTCATTTTGCTGAAACATATATATACCTTCTGCATTAAAAGCAGTCTTTACAGCTAATGCCACCTTTTTAAGCACAGGATAAAAACCATCTCCCACATTATCTGGAGTATCAAGCAGATTGCGGCAGTGGTGTTTTGGTATAACAAGAGTATGACCGAAAGCAGCAGGATTAATATCCATAAACGCTAAAAAATTGTCATCTTCATATACTTTACAGGACGGTATCTCACCTGCAATAATTTTACAAAATATGCAATCATTTTCCATTATACACCTCATCTTATGATAAATAATATATAATATGCTATACAAATTTTTATATGTAAATATAAAAATATATCTGTATTGTAATCATACAAAGAATTTAATATTATGAAAGCAGCATATTATATATTTCATAGTCAGTATCTTTAAAAACATTAAATACAATATCTATTTCATCCCCACTATTTTGCATAAATTCTTTTACTTATTTCACAGCAGTTTCTGCAGCCTTTTGATTTGGAAAATTAAACTGCCCTGTTTCTATACAGCAGAACAATATAATTTTTATATTATACTATACGGCTATATTTAAACATGACTTACAGCAGTCAGATTGTATGCTGGTGCAATTTTTGCCATGCCTTTTAATTGTGAATAATCCACCTTATTTTAATGCAGTATATATCATATAAGTTAAAAACAGCATAACAAGATAAATACATTTTTTATTTCACAAATTATACAAAATTTTATATCAGAACATATATCTTATTGGACAAATGTAAATAAAAATTTTATATTTTATTTTGATGAATAATATCTTTATTATTTTAGTTGATTTTATTCTATTAATTTTATATGCTGTTTAATAATGAATAATATAAGGCGGTGTTATGAATTCAGATACACTTATAAATGACCTTAGTGTAGTAAGAGAATATTTTTCTCACAACTTACGCACATCTACTGCTATGGTTGTTGCAACTGTCAGCCTTTTTAAATTTGGTCTTAGTGATGATACTGACAGTATGGCAGATATGATTGTAGAATCATCATACTTTCTTGATGTTTATGATAAAGGAATGGAAGTATTGTTTAACTATATATTAGGAAAACCAATACGCAATGATAAAGAAATATTTGACCCTGTAAAAATTACAGGTAAAGTGATAGAAGATTTAAGAAGCACTATTAAAGAGCAGAATATTAATATTTCATGCTTTTTTGAAGATATGAATACATGGGAAACTAACAGCTATGTAGCAAAAACTCTGCTGGAACTTATCCTATGTGAAGAAATTAGAAAATGCACTGCAGAAATGACTATTTCTTCAAGAGATAATGTTTTATACATTAAAAAATCAGAAGAAACCAAAAACCCAGAAATATATAAAATCTTCGCAAGATTTTTTGCTGAATTCAATATAGAATTCACTTATACTCTTGATACTCTTACACTGAGGTTTGCAAAATGAAAGTTTTAATTGCAGATGATGAACTTAGACTCCGTAAAGTTATCGCCCTTTATATGTCTAAATGCGGATATGAAATAATAGAAGCAGGAAACGGCGAAACAGCTATTGAACTTGCAAAAGAAAATAAACCTGATGCAATAGTGTTAGATGTTATGATGCCTGGTATGACAGGTATTGAAGCAACTAAAAAAATCAGAGAACTGCCAGAATTTGCTAAAACACCTATTATTCTTTTAACAGCTAATGCCAGTGAAGATGACATTAAAATAGGACTTGCTTCTGGTGCAGATAAATATATTACAAAGCCATTTTCTCCTAAAGAATTAGTAGAATCAATAGATAATTTTGTAAAATAAATAGTAAATGGAATATTCATGAATATACGCTTTATTGGAAGTGAAAATGGATTACTTACATTTAAAAAATTGCTGAATGGTAAAGCAAATGTTTCAAATGGAGCTGATGCAAAAGACGCTTTAATTTTTGAAATATCATCATTAGAAGTGCTTTACAAAATACCAAAACGCAATTTAGGCGTGCCTGTATTTTTCTATCTAACCACTCCAAATAAAACTGTTATATCTAATATAAAAGAATACAGAATTTCTGGAATACTTTTTCCACCATTAAATGCTGATGCTATAATGTCTAAACTTGTTCGCTCTCAAACTCAGGAAACAGCAGTTAATGAAAGAGATTATGAAACACTCCGTATTAAAATTATTGCAAAAGCTGAAAATATTCCTACACTTCCAACTATTGCTCAAGAGTTAATAAAATTAACACGCAATACTTCTCAGGCTGCAATAGGACAGGTTACTTCAAAAATTAAAATGGATCAGGGAATATCTTCTAAAGTTATTAAACTTGTAAACTCACCATTTTATGGTGTTCGTAAAGAAATAGCTTCTATAGACAGGGCAACTATGCTTTTAGGGTTCAGCTCAGTAAAAAATATTGCTCTTGCCATCTCTCTTGACCAGTATTACCAAAAACCATTTAATATGTATAAAACTACTGGACAAGCTATGTGGCAGCATGCTTATAATGTGGCATTAATTTCTTCAGAAATAGGAAAACATTTACAGCAGGACTGTGATGCTCTTTATATGGCAGGGTTAATGCATGATATAGGCAAGGTAGTAATGGCAGATTTTCTTGTAAAAGAAGTAGAATGTGTTCAGGACGAAAGAGAACAGATTGGCTGCGACCATGCAGAAATTGCATCTGTTATTATGAATAAATGGTCTGTTGCTCCTGCTATTGTAGAAGCTGTTAAAACTCACCATGATGCAGGACCTGAATTATATGGCAGAATTGTTGCTGCTGCAAATCATATTGACCATGATAAAGATAATATGGATGAATATATTTATCAGCTCAGCTCAGAACACCATATACAAGATACAGATACATTAAAAGAATCTATACAAACTATTTTAAGTGATAATACAGATGGCAACTAGTGATACTAATATATTAGACTTATTAAATATTGTTTCTTCTGATACAACAGAAGATTTTATTAAGCATATTAATGAGCTTTTCACAAAATGCTGTGTAGGCAGGTATCATATCTGGGATGTAATAGGCAATATATGCGAACCATGCCAGCATATTCATGCAGATATTTATGCTACTTTTGATATATATGAACTTGGCTTTAAAGAAGATGAAGTATTTTTAAAAAATATTAATCTTGATATATCATACTTTGACTATACATACCATATAGATTCTGCAATATTTTTCTCTCATAATTCAAGAGTAACACATATCATTACTTTTGAAAGCCCACTGCCTGAAGATTTAGAAGAAAAACTTAAATTTACTGCACCTTATTTTGGCAAACGCTCAGTAGAGCTTTTTTCAAAAGAAAGACAGATGGATTTATATATAGACTACCAGAAAAAAGTAGATTTTGTAAAAAGGGCAAGTATAATTTTTATGGGGCTTGAAATAGAAGAAGTTATTTCTATGTCTATTTCTTTTTTTATGGATGTATTTTCTGC
>CAJUJZ010000020.1:0-19728 GCA_910586745.1 uncultured Mucispirillum sp.
TAATAATCAAATTAAGAAATAAAACACAGAAAAGTATAATAGCAGCATTAGATAAGTTAGAAAGAAAGTATAAAGATAAATTCAGCTTAATATTTAAGAGCATAACAGTAGATAATGGTGTAGAATTTTTAGATATGGCAGGTTTAGAAAAATCAGTGTATGATAAAATATCTAAACGAACAACTATTTATTATGCTCACCCTTATTGTTCTTTGGAAAGATGAAGTAATGAGAATAATAATAAACTTATAAGAAAATTTATTAAAAAGAAAACTGATATTAAATATTTTTCAGCTGCTTATATTAAAAAAATTCGGGGACTGGATGAATAATTATCCTAGAAAATTATTTAATTATAAATCGGCTAATGATATATTTTATGAGAACTTAAAACTTCTGCTTAAAATGTTGCAATCGTTTTTAGATTTTACAATTTAGAGTTTACACTAATATTTTCACTTGACAAATCAATTAAAGTTATATATAAAGAATATCCCTGATTATTTTTAGGGATATTTTATACAAAAGAATAGGACGCAGGAGATTGAAACTTGTTTGCGGATTTAAATGAAAAGCTTTCCGGTGTTTTTAAACGCCTAAAAGGGGAAGCCCGCATAAGTGAAGCGAATATTGCAGAAGCTGTTAAGCAGGTTCGCATGGCTTTACTTGAAGCGGATGTTAACTATAAAGTTGTGAAATCATTTGTATCAGGAGTGCAGGAAGCTGCTCTTGGTGAATCTGTTATTAAAAGTATATCTCCAGCTCAACAGTTTATCAAAATTGTCCATGATAATCTTGTGGATATTCTTGGCGGTCAAGATTATGAGCCGTCACTTCCATTACAGGCTATACCACCTACAATTATAATGCTTTCAGGCTTACAAGGTTCTGGTAAAACTACAAGTGCAGGCAAACTTGGTAGATATTTTGCCAAAGATGGTAAAAATGTATTACTGATTGCAGCAGATATTTACAGACCTGCAGCTATTGACCAGCTGGAAGTTTTAGGTAAAAATTTGAATATAGATGTATATTCAGATAAATCTTCAAAAGATGCAGTAAAAATTGCCCGTGATGGCTTAGAATATGCAAAAAAAGCTGCAAAAGATGTTGTTATAGTGGATACTGCAGGCAGGCTTCATATTGATGAAGAACTTATGCAGGAAGTTGAAAATGTAAAAAAAGCAATAGCTCCACATTATACATTTTTTGTTGCAGATGCTATGACAGGTCAGGATGCTGTTAATGCTGCAACAGAATTTAACAATCGTCTTGAAATTACTGGTGTTATTTTAACAAAAACAGATGGTGATGCAAGAGGCGGTGCAGCACTTTCAATCAGATATGCAACAGGCAAGCCTTTAATGTTTATAGGTACAGGTGAAAAGTCAGATGAATTTGAACTTTTTCATCCAGACAGAATGGCTTCCCGTATTTTAGGTATGGGAGATATTGTATCTCTTGTTGAGCGTGCTCAGGAAGTTATTGATATAGAAGAAGCTGAAAATATGGCAGACAAGATTAAAACAGGTCTTGACTATAATGATATATTAAAGCAGTTTTCTATGATGAATAAAATAGGCTCTCTTGAAAGCATATTAAAAATGATACCTGGGCTTCCAAAAATAAACAGTGCAGATATTGATGAAAACCGTATTAAACGCACGCAGGCTATTATATACAGTATGACAAAAAGAGAACGCACAAAACAGGATACTTTAAATGGCAGCCGTAAAAAGCGTATTGCCCGTGGTGCTGGCGTTTCTGTTAATGAAGTTAATAAGTTAATAGACCAGCTTACTAATATGAATAAAATGATGAAAAAAGTAAGCCGTAAAGTAGGCGGCAAAACGCCAGATATGAATATGAAAGATTTAGCAAAAATAATGAAAGGTATGAAGTTTTAATAACTTTATAATGTAAGTAAGGATAAAATTTTAATAAAAAATATAAGGCATAAGATGTGCCGTTGCGAAGCATAAGCGATAGACAAATTTATTTTGTTGAAGCGTGTTTTAAAAATTTTAAGGACGAGTGAAGTTTACGAGAGCTGTTTTTCCCGCCTGAGTAGGAAGGAAAAAGAAAAACAGCTTTGGAAAATTTTTAATAAAAATTATAAGGCATAAGATGTGCCGTTGCGAAGCATAAGCGATAGACAAATTTATTTTGTTGAAGCGTGTTTTAAAAATTTTAAGGACGAGTGAAGTTTACGAGAGCTGTTTTTCCCGCCTGAGTAGGAAGGAAAATGAAAAACAGCTTTAGAAAATTTTTAATAAAAATTAAAATAAATTAAAAGAAAAATAGACTAAAGTCTATATAATTTAGGAGGCATAAGTGGCAACAAAAATTAGACTGATGCGTATGGGCCGTAAAAAGCGTCCATTCTACCGTATAGTAGTTGCAGATTCAAGAACAAGGCGTGATGGTGCTTTTATTGAAGTTATTGGTACATATAACCCATTACCAAATGAAATTGAACTAAAAATTGATGAAGAAAAAGCATTAAAATGGTTATCAGTAGGTGCCATTCCAACTGATACAGCTAAAAGCCTTATGAGCAAGTTAGGCATCATTAAAAAATTTGCAGAAAATAAAGTAAAAGCTGGAAAATAAGTATGAAAGAATTAGTTAATTATATTGTTACATCAATAGTAGAATTCCCTGAGCAGGTTAAAATAGAAGAAGGGGAAAATGAAAAAGGTAAAGTATTAAAACTTTATGTTGCTGAAAGTGATTTAGGTAAAGTAATTGGCAAACAGGGAAGAACAGCAAAATCTATCCGTTCTATATTAGCTGCAGCTTCTGCTCGTAAAGGCGAACGCTACGGGTTAGAAATTGTTGAATAGTACTTATCAGCAGGTATGATATGAAGTTTATTTCCATAGGCAGAATAGCAGGTACTTACGGGCTTGATGGTGAGCTTAAAATTAAGCCAAATACAAGCCATCCTGAACTTTTCAGCCAGATGGAATTTTTGTTATTAACTCAAGATAATGAGTTAAAAAGGTCTTTGAAAATTAAAGATATTAGGGAGCATAACAATCTTTTGATTGTGTGTCTTAAAGGAATTACTTCTGAAAGTGATGCTGCAAAGCTGAAAGGCTTAAATGTATCAATCACAGAAGATATGCTGCCAAAAGCAGATAATGATGAAGTTTACTGGTTTGAAATAGAAAATCTTCCAGTAGTTACATCTGATAAAGAAGAGATCGGCAGACTTGTTGATGTTATGGAATCAGGCTCAACTGATATATTCCGTATAGCGTTGCAGGATGGCAGATATGCACTTATATCTAATAATAAAGACCATGTGCTTGAAATAAATACAGATAGTAAATATGTTGTCATATCAGAGCAAGGGTTAGTGTATGAAGACTTATAATGTAATAACTATTTTTCCTGAAATGATAGAATCTGTATTCAAGCAGGGTGTTGTATCAAAGGCTGTAGAAAAGGGTATTATCAGTATAAACCCTGTTAATTTAAGGGATTATGCCGAAGGCCGCCATTTAGTTACTGATGATTATCAGTATGGTGGTGGGGCAGGGCTTGTAATGAAGCCAGAGCCTATATGTGAGGCTGTAGCTGCTCTTAAAGAAAAATCAGATACCTTTGTTGTACTTTTAGACCCACGCGGTGTAAAGTTTAATCAAAAGCAGGCTGAGAGATTTGCTGCAGATTATGATAATATAACATTTATATGTGGCAGATATGAAGGAGTAGATGAGCGTGTTAGACAGCTTGTTGTAGATATGGAGCTGTCACTTGGTGATTTTATACTTACCGGTGGTGAGTTTGCTGCAATCACTGCAATAGATTCCATTGCCCGTTTAGTCCCGGGGGTTCTTGGAGATGAAACAAGTGCAGATGATGAATCATTTACTACGGGGATGCTTGAGTATCCACACTATACACGCCCGGTTGAATATAAAGGCTTAAAAGTGCCTGATGTGCTTACTAAGGGCAACCATGCAGAAATTTTAAAATGGCGCAGGGATAAAGCCTTAGAGATTACTCGTAAAAACAGGCCTGATTTATTAGATGTTTCTCTGCAAGATATAGAAAGCAGAAAAAAAATATGTGCAGAGAAGAAACGAGGTTTAAGTAAAAAACTTAAACTGAATGTTGCTTTAATGCATTATCCAATGAGAGATAAACAAGGGGATATAGTTGCAACAGCTATAACAAACTTAGATTTGCACGATATTTCCCGCAGCTGTAGAACATACAGTGTAGAAAAATATTATGTAGTAACACCAATCAAAGCCCAAAGGGAGATAGCATTAAGAGTTATAAATCACTGGATTGATGGTTTTGGCTCTACCTATAACCCAAATAGAATGGAAGCTTTTTCTCATACTGAGATAAAGGAAAGTTTTTCTGAAAGCTTACTTGATATTGAAAAACGGCATAAACAGCGTCCATTAATTGTGGCAACAACTGCCAAGGCTGACAGGGCAACAATTACAGCAAAGCAGTTAGGTGTTATAGCTGAGCAGCAGCCGGTTTTATTAATATTTGGTACAGGCTGGGGCTTTGCTGACGAAGTGCTTGAAACAGCAGATTACATTGTGGAACCTATTGAAGGTGTTGGTGAATTCAACCATTTATCAGTCCGCAGTGCTGTTGCAATACTTCTTGATAGAATTACAGAAATATAACATATTTCAGGAGGAATAAAATGAAAAACAAAATCATCGAGGCGGTTGAGTCAGAATATATGGCAAAAGTTGTGCCATCTTTCCGCTCAGGCGATACTATTCGTGTAAACTTCCGCATCGTAGAAGGTAACAAAGAGCGTGTTCAGCCTTATGAAGGCGTTGTTATCAGAATCCATAGAGGAGGCGTAGGCAGCACTTTTACAGTTCGTAAAATTGTTGGAGATATTGGTGTAGAAAGAACTTTCCCATTATATTCGCCAAGAATAGACAGCATTGAGCTTAAAAGAACTGGTCGTGTTCGCAGGGCTAAACTTTTCTATCTCCGTGCATTACGCGGTAAGGCTACTCGTATTAGAGAAAGAAAAAAAGGTTTCTAATATTATATTAGGGAAAATTTAATGTTTTCTCTTGACAATGTTTAATATTTTATTTAAAAAAATCTAACGAATGAATGAGGATTTATAAACTATGAAATCAACATGGGCTAAACCAGGTTCCTTTGAACAAAAATGGTATCTTTACGATGCAGAAAATGTTATCTTAGGTAGACTGGCTTCTAAAATTGCTATGACACTTATGGGAAAAAACAAACCTATCTATACACCATCTATAGATACTGGTGATTTTGTTGTTGTTGTTAATGCTGATAAAATTGCTACAACAGGTAAATTTAAATCAAGAGATAAAAAATATTACTGGCACACAGGCTATCTTGGCGGTATTAAAGAACGCTCTTATGCAGATATGATGGATAGGAAACCAGAAGAAGTTCTTCGTCTTGCAGTAGAAAGAATGCTTCCTAAAACTCGTCTTGGTCGTAAAATGATAAAAAAATTAAAAATTTATGCAGGTGCAGAGCATCCTCATGCAGCTCAAATGCCTGTAAAAGTAGAAATGTAGGAGGAGTTTGAATATGTCTAACTATAACTACGGAACAGGTAGAAGAAAAACATCAGTTTCCCGTGTTTTCATTAAACCAGGAAAAGGTGATATTAAAATCAACAATAAAACACTTGAAGAATACTTTGAGCGTATGACACTGCGTCAAATCGTACTACAACCACTTGCTTTATTAAACCAAGAAGGTAAATTCGATTTATACATTACAGTAGCAGGCGGCGGTAAATCTGGCCAGGCAGGTGCTGTTCGTCATGGTCTTGCAAGAGCTTTAGAACAATTCAACCCAGAATTCCGTTCTGAAATGAAAAAAGCAGGCTTCATGACAAGGGATTCTCGTATGGTTGAAAGAAAAAAATACGGGAAACCAAAAGCAAGAAAAAGCGATCAATACTCAAAACGTTAATTGCAGCGGGTATTTGCTTTTACGATATTCTTTACCCTTGCCATATATGTTTTATTATTCCTCTTGTAAAATATACAATGTGGCGGGATATAATAGTAAAAATATCACTGTTTATATATATTACTCCATTTGCTTATGCAGGTGGAGTTTTTTATGCAGCAGCTTATCTGCGGTTTAAAAATAAGTATTCTACATTTTTTTTAATATCGTGTAAAAAATAATAGTATTTTCTTATAAAATATTTGCAATTTATTAGTATTGCATATATTATATTAAAGATGGGCTTACCCCAAAAATTAGACTAATCCATATAATTAAGCTTATATGGAAAGAAAGTAATGAATATAGCAGTATTATTTAAGCTAAATTAGGTCTTATATTCAGACTGATTTATAAGCGAAATCTCACAGAAATGAGATATTTAAATATATTATGCACTGCTGTAATATAAATAATGTAGATTTTCATCTCTAAAATCAGGTGAAAAATGATTTAGGATAAAATTTTTATAAGTCCAAAATTAAGTTAGTATGTGGAGAAAATTAATGAGTCTTATTACAGATACTCTTAATAAAATGAAAAAAGAGCAGGGCAGTGAAGAAAATGATGATAAAATGATGGCACCGCCTGCTTTGCGTAATGCTGTTGTTAATACAAAAAAATATAAAGAATTTGTTAAAAATGCAGAAATCAAAGATGTTAATGGTAATAAAGCTCCATTAAAAGGTTTTATTGTTGTCAGTATTATTTTAGTAGCTGTTATTGGTGCTGCTACAGTTTATTTTCTTAATAAAGAAGGCGATACCCTTATTAAACAGGCAGGTATAGTATCAAATAACCAGCAGTCTGCACAGCCTGTAAATAATGGCAGTACAGTTAAATCTCTTGGAAAACCGTATAATCCTGATGAAAAAGTTGCACAGCAGGCAGCACCGACAGATACAGCTTCTAAATCTGCACCAGCTCAAACTCAGGCTGCAGAGAAATCTATACAGGCAGCAGCAAAATCTGTAAATGCTCAGCCTCTTAATAATATGCAGGCAAGACAGACTCAAAGTTCAATGGCATTTATGCCAGACAGCCGTCAGAATACTGGTACTAAAAAGGCAGGCAGTAAAACTGACACTAAGCAGGGACCTGTTGATATTATTCCAGCCAATCAGCTTTTTGTAGTAACACCACAGACGGCACCAGTAAATAGTCTGCCTGTAGAACAGCCTGCACAAAAAAATACTGCTGAACCAGTTAAAAATAATGTGCAGAATAATAAACCTGCAGAAAAAAAAGATGCTGTATCTAAATCTCAAGGCTTAAACCGTAATGTGGGGGCAGGGGATATCAGTCAGGAAGAATTAAAAAAAGCTAATGAATATACTCAAAAACAGGTAGAGGAAGAAAAAGCCCATGCTTTAAAAAATGCTCAGGCAATACAGGCAAATTATGCAGAGCAGAGTCAAAATTTAGTACCAAATAAAAGCAGTGTGAAAGATTATACTGGTAAAACAGAAATAGCAGAAGTTAAAGCCATAAAAACAAAAGACCCAGTAGGTACAGTTTCTGCAAGCACAATTTCATTATATAACCAGTATATAACAACTGGTAATAAAGCAAAAAATGAAGGCAGTTATGAAAAAGCTATAGAATATTATACAAATGCCCTTGCGTTAAATAAAAATGATGTATTATCAGCAAATATTGCAAATATGTATTTAGAGTTAAAAAATCCTAATATGGCATTTCAAGTGGTAGTGAAAAACGGAATGACAGATGCTAAATTAATCAGCTCATTAGCTGTCCGTATGATTAATTCTAAATATTTTCTTGAAAGCAGTAAATTACTGCAGTATGCAAATACATTAGAAAAATCATCATATATATTATTTGCCAATGGTTACTATGAGCAGTCACAGGGTCGGTATGATGCTGCTGTCCAATTTTATAAAGATGCAATGGCTGTAAATCCAGCAGATGTAAGTTCAGCTTATTATGCTGCACTTTGTTTTGAAGAACAGGGGAAAAATAGTGATGCGGTTGAAATGTATAAATATATTATAAACAGCAGAGCATCACCAGAAAATATGAAAAAACAGGCATCATCAAAAGTGAAAAAACTTGGTAATTAATGAGTGCTTTTATTTTTAGCTGTTTATAAAAAAATATCTTGAAATTTATAGTATAGTATGATAGACATATCTATTATTTTATAAAGGACTATGACGGTCAGAAACCGTCAAATATAATAAGGAGCCCTAATAATGAAACAAGGAATTCATCCAGATTATCATGAAGTAGTATTTAAATGTGCATGCGGAGCAGAGCATAAAACTCGTTCTACTACTACTAAAACGGCTATTGCAATTTGCTCTAACTGCCACCCATTCTACACAGGAAAACAAAAATTTGTTGATACTGCCGGCAGAGTTGAAAAATTTATGCGTAAATATGAACAGGCACAAAAACAAGCTGATAAAAAAGGTAAAAAATAGTTTATTTTATATAATTACAGCTTATAATATTATAGGCTGTATTTATATTTATTAGTAGTAAGCAGGAAATTAAATGCAAAAAAATACAGAATTAAAAGTAGAACTCTTGCAGCATAATGCAGAACCTGAAATGATAGCAGCATTAGCAGCTAAACTTTGCTACTCTGGAGCAGAGCTTTATGATTTAAAAGAAAAAGTTTCTAGTGCGGAGCAGACTGATTTTATTCAAAAATTAATTGGTATGGGCCATTTTTCTGTATTTGAGCATATTTCCTTTTCATTTGGTATAGAGGGTGTATCTCGTGCACTAACTCATCAGCTTGTTCGCCACAGGCTTGCAAGCTATTCACAAAAATCTCAGCGTTATGTTAAAGCAGGAGCTGAATTTCCATATATTATACCGCATACTATCAAGGATAACAGTCAGGCTCTTGAAATATTTAATAATGCTATGAATGAGATTGCAGAATGTTACAATAAACTTTCTGCCCTTGATATACCTGCAGAAGATGCAAGGTATGTGCTGCCTAATGCCTGCGAAACAAAAATTATTGTTACGATGAATGCTAGAGAACTTTTACATTTTTTTGCATTAAGGTCATGCAATAGAGCTCAATGGGAAATAAGAGAGCTTTCAGATAAAATGCTTGCTTTATGTTATGACACAGCACCTGCTGTATTTGAAAAAGCAGGTCCAGGATGTGTAAATAAAGGTTGTACAGAAGGAAAATTTACCTGTGGTCAGGCTGCACTTGTTCGCAGGCGTATTGCAGCTCTTAAAAAACATTAGCGTCCCTTATCCATTTCACATTATTATTCTTGAAGAAAAAGTGTCTTTTTGTAAAAAAGGTATTTATTATTGTATTAATTCAGTTAGTATTTAAAGCAGATTTTTAAGAAATTTAAAAAAGGTAGTATATTTTAATGAAATAATAAAAAGGTGAGTAAAATGAGTGAAAAAAAGAAAAATATAGGAGGGCAGGCTGTTATTGAAGGCGTTATGATGCGAGCCCCAAGTAAGTTTGTAATAGCTGTCCGCCAGCCTAACGGCACAATTGCAGTGAAAAGAGATGATATTAAACTTGATTCTAATAAAATATTAAATAAACCTATTCTTCGTGGTTTAATAGGTCTTTATGATGCATTGGTATTAGGCATAAAAGCCTTAAATTTTTCAGCAGAAAAGGCAATGCCTGATGAGTTTGAAAAAGAAGGTACATCATCTAAATTAGAAACATTTTTTTCAATGGCTTTAGGTTTGCTTTTAGGTATAGTTTTATTTTTATATCTTCCGCTTCAGCTTACAGAATTATCTAAAAAGCTATTCCCAATAGTTGAATATTCATTTTTAGTGTTTAATTTAGTTGACGGTGTTTTAAGAATAATATTTTTTGTGCTTTATTTATTAATTATATCTCAGATGAAAGATATAAAAAGAGTATTTTCTTATCATGGAGCAGAACATAAGTGTATATTTACTTATGAAAAAGGTCAGGAATTAACAGTTGAAAATGCAAGAAAAATGAGCAGATTTCACCCAAGATGCGGCACAAGTTTTCTGCTTATTGTATTACTTGTTTCTATTTTTGTATTTTCATTAATCCCAAAAGATTCTCACTTTTTAATAAAATTTGGTTCACGGATTATTTTTCTGCCGTTAATTGCTGGTATTAGTTATGAGATACTTAAATTAAGCGGCAGATATGCAGATAATTTTATAGTTAAAATATTAATAGCACCAGGGCTTTGGCTGCAAAGAATTACTACAAGAGAGCCAGATGATTCTATGCTGGAAGTAGCCATAGTATCTATTAAAGAGGCTTTAAGGAAAGATGATGATGAAACATATCAAAAGCCTGAAAATGTGGAATATTGTAATTAATTTAGGAGACAAAATAATATGTATGATAAATTAGAGGAAGTAGCTGCACGGTATGATGAATTAACATCTATGCTTTCAGACCCTGAAATATTAAAAGACCAGGCGGCTTTTGCAAAATATTCAAAAGAGCATGCTGAAAAAAGACCTATTGTAGAAACATTTTTAAAATTAAAGGAAGTTAAACATGCAGTAGAAGATGCTCATGAAATATTAAAAGGAGATGATAAGGAATTAAAAGAGCTTGCAGAAATGGAAATAGAGGAAGCAAAAGAAATTATTCCTGCATTAGAGCATGAATTAAAACTTCTTCTTTTACCAAAAGACCCTTATGCAGATAAAAATATATATCTTGAAATTAGAGCAGGAACAGGGGGTGATGAAGCATCACTTTTTGCTGCAAACCTTTTTAGAATGTATACAAGATATGCAGAGCTTAACAGGTGGAAATTTGAAATTGTTGAAATGAATGAAACAGGCGTTGGCGGTTATAAAGAGATAATTGCAGCCATTCGTGGTAAATCTGTATACAGCAAATTAAAATACGAAAGCGGTGGTCACCGTGTTCAGCGTATTCCAGATACAGAATCATCTGGCAGAATACATACTTCTGCCTGCACGGTAGCTGTTCTTCCTGAAGCAGATGATGTGGAAGTACAGATTGAGCCAAAAGATTTGCGTATTGATGTATACCGTTCAGGCGGTGCAGGTGGTCAGCATGTAAATACTACTGACTCAGCAGTTCGTATTACTCACCTGCCTACAAATATAGTAGTTACATGTCAGGATGAAAGAAGCCAGATAAAAAATAAAGAAAAAGCTATGAAATTATTAAAATCAAGGCTTTTAGAAGAAGAAATAAGGAAAGCAGAAACTGAGCGTTCTGAAGAAAGAAGACTTCAGGTTGGTTCAGGAGACCGCTCTGAAAGAATAAGAACATATAACTTTCCACAAAACAGGCTTACAGACCATAGAATAAACTTAACTGTATACAGCCTTGATAAAGTAATGGAGGGTGAGCTGGAAGAAATTTTAGATGCACTAGCAGCTTATGACCAGGCTGAAAGATTGAAAAATGCAGGATTATAATTTTGACTGCAAATCAGTTTATAAAAAGGGCAGAAAAATATAATCTGCCAATTTCTCAAATTTATGATTTAGTTGCATTTATATTGAATATTGATTATTCAGAGGCAAAATATGCCTGTGATAAAGAAATAGATAATGAAGTGGCAGATAATGTATTATATCAGCTTGAGAATAAAGAGCCTTGTGCATATATAACAGGCAGGCGTGAATTTTACGGCAGAGAATTTATCGTAAATCATAATACTCTTATACCACGCATAGAAACTGAAATATTAGTTGAAGAAGTAATAAAAAGATATAAAAATACAGAAAATATAGAACTTATTGATATATGTTCTGGGAGCGGAGCTATAGGACTTACTCTTATGCAGGAACTTAATATATCTTTTTTAACACTTTTAGATATAGATAAAAAAGCATTAGAAGTATCAATGTATAATGCAGAAAAATTTAATATTATAAAAAATATAGAATTTGTATGCAGTGATATATTAAACTATACTAGTGAAAAAAAATATGATATAGTAGTCTGCAATCCGCCGTATATTGAAGAAAATGAATATACAGGACTGCAGGAAGAAGTAAAAAAAGAGCCTTATCATGCTTTAGTTGCAGAAGATAATGGGCTTATTTTTTATAAAAAAATATTGAGTAATTTTGAAATATTGTGTAAAAGTAACGGAGTAATATTCTTTGAAATAGGAGCATATCAGGCTCGTAGTGTTCTTGATTATGCTGCTGTATGTGGCCTTTATGCAGAATATGTTAAAGATTACAGCGGCAATGACAGAGTAATTATAGTTAAAAACAGTAAAAGAGGTATTTAATGGAAAAACTGATTATAGAAAGCTGCCCAGCATTACATGGAGAAGTAGTAATAAGCGGTGCAAAAAATTCATCACTGCCTATTCTTGCTGCAGCAATTTTAGCAGCAGGCTCATACCATATAAGCAATATTCCTGCATTAAGAGATATAAGTACAATGTTCAAACTGCTTAAAAATGTTGGTATAGATTCCAGTTTTGAAAATAACAGTGCTGTTTTAACAAATAATGATAGTAGAGAATTTGAAGTACCTTATGAGCTTGTAAAAACTATGCGGGCATCTATTCTAGTGTTAGGACCGCTGCTTGCTAAAAAAGGCAGAGCAAAAGTATCGCTTCCAGGCGGATGTGCAATTGGAGAAAGACCAGTTGATTTACATATTGCAGCTCTTGAAAAAATGGGTGCAAAAATAGAAGTAAAAGACGGTTATATATTTGCAGAGTGTGATAAGTTAACAGGCAAAGAAATCATATTTGATAAAGTAACAGTAACAGGTACAGAAAATATTATGATGGCAGCAGCAATAGCTGAAGGCACTACAATATTAAAAAATGCTGCACAGGAACCAGAAGTGCAGGATTTAGCTGATTTTCTTCGTAAAATGGGTGCTCAAATTGAAGGTGACGGCACAAATACTATTACTATTCATGGTGTAGAGAAACTGCACAGTGCAGACTATGAAGTTATGGCAGACAGAATTGAAGCGGGTACATTTTTATGTGCAGTAGCAGGTGTTAGCGGCGATATTACATTAAAAAAATGCCCCGTATATGCTCTTGATGCTGTTATAGAGAAACTGCGTTATGCAGGGCTTGAAATAAACATTATTGATGATGAAACAATTAATGCAAAAATGAATGGAAGAATAAAAGCAGTAAATGTGCAGACAGCACCATATCCTGCTTTTCCAACCGATATGCAGGCTCAATTTATGGCAGTAATGCTTAAAAGTGACGGGGTATCAGTTATAAATGAGTCTATTTTTGAAAACAGATTTATGCATGTTCCAGAGCTTAAAAGAATGGGAGCAGATATATCATTGAATGATTCAAATGCAGTAGTAAAAGGCGTTCCATATTTCAGTGGTGCTCCAGTTATGGCATCTGATTTAAGAGCTAGTGCAGGGCTTGTAATAGCAGCACTTATGGCAGACCATACAAGCTCAGTGCATAGAATATATCATTTAGACAGAGGCTATGAAGGTTTTGAAAAGAAACTTAACAGTCTCGGTGCAAAAATAGTCAGGACAGATGATAATGAGTAATACAATACGAGTAGCACTGCCAAAAGGCAGACTTGCAGAAGAAACTCTTGAATTATTTATAAAAAAAGGTATTTGTAGAAGCGATGTTGTAGATTTTGATTCCAGAAAGCTTATTTTTGCAGATGAAGAAAATGATATAAGTTTTCTTTTAATCAGGAATACGGATATACCAGCTTATGTAGAGTATGGTGCTGCAGATTTTGGTGTTGCAGGTAAAGATGTGCTTGCAGAAATCAAAAGCCCACTTTATGAGTTTATGGATTTAGGTTTTGGTTTTTGCAGGCTTTGTTCAGCTGGTATTGCGGGCAGAGATAATTCTTACAGACAGAATATGAAAATAGCTACAAAATATCCACATATTACTAAAGAATATTTTGCTAAAAAAGGTATTATGGTAGATATTATTAAACTTTATGGCTCAATAGAGCTTGCACCAATTGCAGGGCTTTCTGATTTAATTGTGGACTTGGTATCAACTGGAGAAACAATGCGGAAAAATGGTCTTTGTGAAGTAGAAACTATTATGGAATCAACTGCACGACTTGTTGCAAATAAAAGTTTATCAAGGGCAAAGCATTTGCGAATAAAAGAAATTTTAAACTTACTGGAGCAATAATTATAATGATGAAAAGAATAGTGCTTATTTTTTTTACAGCTGTTATTGCAATAATATCTTTTAATATAAATAATATTTATGCTGCTGTTATAGATGAAGTTCGTTTTGAAGGAAATAAACGGATACCTGATACAAGGATTACTCCATACCTTATAAAAGCTGGTAGAGAGTTTGATATTAAAGAATTCAATGAAAGCATAAAAAAATTATACGGCACAGGTCTTTTTTTAAATATAGATGGTGATTTATCTGTTGATGGTGATAAATTCGTTTTAACATATGTTCTTGAAGAAATGCCTATTGTAGGAAGTATTGTCTTTAAGGGCAATAAAGAAGTAAAAAACTCTAAATTGAAGGAAGATTTTCCTTTTAAAACTGGCTCTGTCTTAAGTTTTTCAAGTCTTGAAAAAGCTCTTTCAAAAATCAAATCAGTTTATGAAGAAGAAAATAGATACGGCACTCAGGTTAATTTCAGAATAGAGCCAAGAACAGTGAATAGTGTTGATATTTATTTTGATATAGAAGAAAAACCAAAAGCAAAAATTTATAATATTTATATATATGGTAATGATAATGTTACACGGGATACAATAGTTGCAGCTATTCCAACAAAAGAGCGTGGTTTCTGGTCATTTATTACAAGCAGTGGTAAAATATCACAGGAAATGATGGATGCAGACAGGGAATTAATCAGAATGCTGTACCTTGAAAAAGGTTATGCGAAAGTATCTGTAGGTCATCCTGAATTAGTATATGAAAAAGATGCTCCAGATAGAGCAAGTCTTTATTTCAGAGTGCAGGAAAATGACCAGTATTTTGTTCGTTCAGTAGATATTATGGGTAATGAAAAGCTTTCAAAGGATGAGCTTTCAAAATATATCAGCTTGAAACCAACAGATGTATTTAATATCCGTAAATATCAGGAAGATATCGCAAAACTTACAGAAGCATATACATCTATTGGTTATGCTTATGCCAATGTTGAGCCTGTAATCAACCTTGATGATGAAACAAAAGAAGTAGACATTACTTATAAAGTGGAAGAAAGTTTCCTTGTTCATATTGGCAGAATAAATATTAAGGGCAATACTGTTACAAATGACCGTGTAATAAGACGACAGATAGATCAAATGGAAGGGGCTCTTTATAACAGTCGTCTTATCCGTGAAGCAAAAGCTAATACAATGGGAACTGGTTATTTTGAAAATGTGCAGATAGCTGAAAGAAATGTTACAAAAGATGTAGTAGATTTAGATGTAACAGTTAAAGAGCAGTCTACAGGTACATTTAGTTTAGGTGCAGCTTATTCTACAATAGACGGACTTTTAGGTATGGTGCAGTTGTCTCGTAATAACTTTATGGGCTGGGGACATTCTCTTTCATTAAGAGCAGAAATATCTCAGGAGAGAATGGACTTTTATTTCAGCTATACAGACCCATGGCTTTTTGACTGGCCAGTATCAGCAGGTATTGACTTATTTTCTCTTGAAAGAGAATGGTATGAATACAGCAGGCGTTCTGTTGGTGGTGCATTACGATTAGGTCACTCTATCATAAAACGCAGACTTTTTATGAACTACAGATTTTCTGTTTATACTGTAGATATATTTGATATACAAGATGATGCATCTTATTATGTAAGGCAGCAGCAGGGTATGCTTGAAACACACAGCTTTTCTCCATCTATTATGTGGAACAGCCTTGATAACCCTATGGACCCTACAAGAGGAAACAAAAGCCAGCTTTATTTTGATTTTGCTGGCAGTTTCTTAGGTGGTGATGCTCAGTTCTTTAAAATAGGTGCTGAAACTACCCAGTATTTCCCAATAGCTTTTAATGGAGCATTAGGTTTTATGCTGCATGGCGAAGCTGGTTATATTACATCTATTAAAGATGGTGTGCCACTGCCTATTGATGAAAGATTCCGTCTTGGTGGTATTAACAGTGTCCGTGGTTATGATTATGGTGATATAAGCCCTATTGATAAAGATGGTCATAGATATGGCGGCGATGCATATTATCAAGTAAATGCTGAATTTATTTTCCCCATTAAGCAGGATATTAAATTAAAAGGCGTAATCTTTGTGGATATGGGGCAGGCAGTAGATACAAAAAATGAAGATTATTTTAGCAAAATGCCTCTTTTTACTGCTGGTGTAGGTTTAAGATGGGTTACTCCAATGGGACCATTTAGAATTGAATGGGGTTATAAACTTAATAGAGAATCTCATGATACTTCACAGCCATATAAATTTGAATTTTCCATTGGTGGAACATTCTAAGATAATTAATAAAATTAATTTTCTTAAAAACTTGCCTGTAGAGAAGATTTGTGCTATAACTATTAAAATTATTTTATTAAAAATAGAAAAAATATAATATAAAAAAATAGGAGATTACAATGAAAAAATCTTTATTATTAGTAGTTTTATTTTGCTTTCTAGCAGCTAATACTGTTTTTGCTCAAGGAAAAATAGCAATCATAGATGTTCAGGCTATTACTTTCCAGTCTAAAGCAGGTCAAAAATCAATTGAAGAATTAAAAGGTTTAGAACAAACTGCTTTGAAAAAAATAGAAGCAAAAAGAGCTGAAGTTAAAAAATTAGCAGATAGTATTAATAATCAAAAAGCTTCTCTTTCTCCATCAGCATTACAAGACAAAAACCTTGAATTAAATAGAAAAAGTGTAGAACTTGAAAGGCTTGAAAAAGATTTACAGGCAGAGTTTCAAACAGCACAGGCTAAAAAATGGGATGGTATCTTAAAAGAAGTTGAACCAGTTATTAATGATTACGCAAAAGAAAAAGGCTTTGATTTAGTGTTTATTGTTCAACCTGGTATTTTAGCTTATGCTAACCCTGCTGTTGATATAACAAAAGAAATTATTTCAAGATTTGATATAAAATGGTCAAAAAAAGGCACTAAATAAAAGGTAAGCTTTTTATGGCACATCATAATATAAAAGTTAAGTTATCTAATATAGCCACTCTTTTAGGCGGCTCTTTACAAGGGGATGATATTGAGATTACTGGTTTCTGCACGCCAGAAAATCAGGAAAATGGCTCAATATGTATAATTTCAGCAAAACAGTATATTCGGTATACAAAAGAAGGTCAGGCTTCTGCATATATTGTTACAGAAGGATTAAATGTAGAAACAGATAAACCTTTAGTAATTGTAAAAGATGCAAGACCTGCACTTGTTAAAATATTATCTTATATTTATCCTGCAGAACCAGTGAAAGAATATATTTCAAAATTTGCAGCAATAGATGAAAGTGCTGTTATTGAACATCCATGCCATATAGATAATTTTGTATCAGTTGGTAAAAATGTCCGTATTGGTAAAAATACAAAAATTTATCCTAATGTAGTTATTGGTGATAATATTACAATAGGCGAAAACTGTATTATATATGGTAATGTTACTTTATATGAAAATATTACTGTCGGAAATAATGTAATCATTCACGCTGGAGCAGTTATTGGTGCAGACGGCTTTGGTTTTATACCAGGTGAAAATCCTACAAAAATACCACAAAAAGGCACTGTTATATTACATGATTTTGTAGAAATTGGTGCAAATGCATGTATAGACAGGGCAACAATAGGCTCAACAGAAATAGGCTTTGGAACAAAACTTGATGATTTAGTTATGGTTGGGCATAATACTCATCTTGGTAAAGCTTGTTTAATTGCCAGTCAGGTTGGTTTCAGTGGCAGTATTAAAGCTGGAGATTTTATTGTTGCAGGTGGTCAGGTTGGTTTTGCAGACCATATTACAATAGCATCAGGTTCAATGTTTGGCGGTCAAAGTGGAGTGCCAAGCAGTATTGATAAAAAAGGTATGTATCTTGGCTCACCTTGTATGGAGTTTGGCAAGTTTGCTAAATCTCATGCAGTATTTCAAGAACTGCCTGCATTAAAACGGAGGGTTAGAGACTTTGGAAAATAGAGTTATAGAAATAGATGAAATAAAACAAATACTTCCACATAGATATCCTTTTTTACTTGTAGATAGAGTTACAGAAATAACTGATAATAAAATTATAGGTTATAAAAATGTGACAGTAAATGAAGAGTTTTTTAATGGTCATTTTCCAGATTTTCCTGTTATGCCGGGAGTATTAATTATAGAAGCTCTTGCTCAGATTTCTGGTATATTTGGTATTTTAAAAATGAAAGAAGACGGCACATATAAAGAAGGACTTAAAACATTATTCACAGGTATAAATAATGTAAAATTTTCACACCCTGTAAGACCGGGGGACAGACTTACACTAGAAGCTGAATTTGTTAAACAGAAAATGGGTATCTGGTGGTTTAAGGTTTGTGCAAAAGTTGATGATAAAACAGCTGTAAAAGCAGAATTATCTGCAGCATTAAAGTAATATAAGGGGGAATATATGGCAATACACCCAAGTGCAGAAGTACATAAAAGTGCAATTGTAGCAGAAAGTGCAGAGATAGGCAGAAATGCTTATGTTGGACCACATTGTGTAATAGGTGAAAATGTAAAAATAGGTATGAATGCAATAGTAGAATGTCATACAGAAATAGGGGATAGAACTATTTTATCGCCAAATGCACATGTGGGTGGTGCGCCGCAGGATTATTCCTTTAAAAATGAAGATACAAAACTAATCATAGGCACAGACTGTCTAATTAGAGAGTTTGCTCCAATTCACAGAGCCACAACAAAAGAAGATTGGAAAACAGTAATTGGCAATGGCTGCATGATTATGGCTTTATCACATATTGGACATGACTGTAAATTTGGAAATAATGTTACACTTGTAGCATCTATGATACCGGGTCATGTTCATATTGATGATTATGCTTTAATTTCAGGCTATGCAGGAATACATCAGGGTGTTCATGTTGGCACAATGGCTATGGTTGCAGGTATGAGCCATATTTCATTAGATGTGCCGCCATACTGTATTGCAGCAAACCCAGTTAAAGGCAGAATAGCAGGGCTTAATGTGGTTGGTTTAAAAAGGCGTGGCGTATCAAGCGAAGCAAGACGAGAGCTTGCTCGTGCTTTAAAAATATTTCTTGACAGGTCATATACATTAGATGCTGCTAAAGAAAAGTTAAAAGAATTAGAGCAGTTTGATGAAGTTGTTACTTTTAGAAACTTTATAGAAGAATCTTCCCGCAGAGGAATAACAAGAGTTTAGTTATATATGCTAAAACAGTTTAATATTATAGATACTTATTTGTAACTCATTATGACATAGTTATATAATGTTTTATACAGCAGTGTAAAATGGTTATTTTAAGCAAAGCAAAGAAACTGCAAAATTAACTGATGATGGTAGTATCTATTAAAGCATAAATTATAAGAAACATAGTGTTTTTTATATAGAGGTGTTAAGAGCCACAGGAAGTGGCGTCGCGTAGCGCGAGTGTATTTTATGAGGACTGCCAAATTCCCGACCAAATAGGGAGGAAACAGAATTTGCACAGGCTGAGAGTGATAGGCGAATTTATTTCGCCAGAGCGTAAATTATAAAAAAGCAGGTCGTTTTTTATATAGAGTTGTTAGGAGCCACAGGAAGTGGCGTCGCGTAGCGCGAGTGTATTTTATGAGGACTGCCAAA
>CAJUJZ010000020.1:19828-24785 GCA_910586745.1 uncultured Mucispirillum sp.
CACAGGCTGAGAGTGATAGGCGAATTTATTTCGCCAGAGCGTAAATTATAAAAAAACAGGATGTTTTTTTATATAGAGGTGTTGATATGTTGAATGTAGGTTTAATCGGATTAGGTAAAATGGGAAGATATCACTTAAATTTATACAGTGATATAAGAGATGTAAAATTAATGGGTATTTGTGATGCAAATCCTGAAGTAGTTAATGAGCTGTCAGAAAAAACAGGTGTGCAGGGCTATACTGATTATAAAGAAATGTTTCCTTATGTTGATGCAATAACAATTGCTGCTCCTACAAGATTTCACTATGAAATAGCACGAGAATGTCTGTTTGCAGGCAAACATTTACTTGTGGAAAAACCTATAACTACAGACTATGATCAGGCAAGAGAGCTTTTTGATATTGCAATATCTAAAAATCTTGTTATTCATATTGGCCATGTAGAGCGTTTTAATGGAGCAGTTCAGGAAATAAGGAAAATTGCAGAAAATCCAAGATTTGTAGAATCAAAAAGGGTTGCTCAGTTTAATCCTAACTTTAAATCAGACAGTATTGTTCTTGATTTAATGATACATGATATAGATATAGTATTAAATTTGATAGGCAGTCCAGTAAAAGCTATTCAAGCTATGGGCTCAAAAGTTCATACAGATTTGGCAGATTTTGCAACAGTAAATATTGCTTTTGAAAATAATGCTGTAGCTAATTTATATGTAAGCCGTATGAGCCAGATAAAAGAAAGGTTTATGACAGTTTATGAAGATAATGCTCTTTATAAACTTGATTTTACTACTCAGGATATTAATATTTACCGTCAGGGTCAGACTCAACAGACTATCAGTGAAAAAGAATTAAGATATAAAAACGAATTTATACAAGAAAGATTATTTGTATATAAAGAAAATCCATTAAAAAGTGAAATAATGCACTTTATTAACTGTGTAACAGGTAAAACAAAAAGAACAGTTACTGTTGAGCATGATTTACTTTCATTAAATGTTGCTCTTAAAACAGACGAACTTTTACGCAAAGGCATATTTGGACAAGTAGAGTTATAGCAAATATATGGAGCATAATCATCAGGCACCAATAACAGCTGGCATTTATTCAAAAGTAAAGCCGGATAAAAAAATATTAGCTGATGCTGCTTTTGGATATTATATCTGTAAAGAGATTGGAAGAAATGATGCTGGGCAGACTGTAGTTGTAAAAAATAATTCTATAATGGCAGTGGAGGCATTTGAAGGAAAACTAGATACTATTAGCAGAGGCTGCCATTTTGCAAACGGCAAGGCTGTTATAGTTATTTCTGGTAAACATTCTAAAAGTGATAAAAGTGTAAATATGTTAATCGATTTATCTCTTTTAAGATATGCTGTAGAATGCGGCAGCAAAGCTGTTGCTGTGGAAGCTGAAAAAGTTAATGTATTAAATATTAAAGACTGTATGAATTATGCATCAAAAAGTGGACTTGTATTTTTTGCATTTAACGGCACAGAGATATTAAAGTATATGAAAAAAGGCAGCTGATGGATATATTATCAATTATTTTTACTGGCATTATTGGTTTAGTTTTTGGCAGTTTTATGAATGTATTAATAATGCGTGTGCCAAAAAACATAAGTATAGTAAAGCCTTCATCATTCTGCCCTCAGTGTATGGAAGATATAGTCTGGAAAGATAACATACCAGTAGTCAGCTATATTTTATTAAAAGGCAGGTGCAGGCACTGTAAAAAAAGTATACCTATAATGTATCCAATGACGGAAATTTTGACAGCACTTTTATTTATTATTATATATTTAAAGTTTGGTTTATCGTTAATATTTTTTAAGTATGTTATATTTATATTTTTAGTTCTTACTGTTTCATTAACAGACATATACACATCAGCTGATGAAAATTTTGAAACTGGTATGATACCAACAGTTTATATTGCACTGGGTATATTTGCAGGGCTTATATTTGGCTTACTTGAAGGTTATTTTGCTTATTATCTTGCAGGTATTGCTGCTGGCTATTTAATTCTTTTCTTTCCAGCTTATTTTTATTCTAAAATAAGGCATAAAGAGGGTATGGGAGAAGGCGATTTTATGTTTTTTGCTATGATTGGAGCTTTTACGGGTCTTGGCTCAATAGCTGCTGTTTTAACATTTGCATCATTTTTTGGCATAGTGGCAGGAATTATAGTAATTATAATAATGAAAGATAGAAATTATCCGATACCTTTTGCTCCGATGCTTGGTGTATCAGCTATTATATATGTATTTTTTGAGGAACTGCTTAACAGTTATAACTGGAGTAGTTTTATAATAAATTAATTTAGTGAGGATTGCTAATGCATGATATTGAAAGCCAGTTAGAGCTTATAAAACGCGGCACAGCAGAAATTATTTCAGAAGAAGATTTAATTGCAAAATTAAAACAAAACAGACCGTTGAATGTAAAAGCAGGCTTTGACCCAACAGCACCAGATTTACATTTAGGTCATACTGTAGTGCTGCAAAAAATGAAACATTTTCAAGAGCTTGGTCATAATGTTACATTTTTAATTGGTGATTTTACTGGTATGATTGGTGACCCTACTGGCAAATCAGAAACAAGAAAACCGCTTACAAAAGAGCAGGTATTAGCAAATGCAGAAACATATAAAGAGCAGGTTTTTAAAATATTAGATCCTGAAAAAACAAAAATATGCTTCAACTCTTCATGGCTTGAGCCATTAACTATGAAAGAAACATTATCTTTAATGGCAAAATTTACAGTAGCAAGAATTATAGAAAGAGATGATTTCCAGAAAAGATATAAAGCTGGCGAGCCTATTGGTATGCATGAATTTATGTATCCAATAATGCAGGGCTTTGACTCTGTAAATATGAATACAGATATAGAGCTTGGCGGCACAGACCAGAAATTTAATCTGCTTGTAGGCAGGGATTTATTAAGACAGTATGGCAAGGAAGCTCAGGTTGCAATCACTATGCCTATTATTGAAGGTCTTGACGGCGTTCAGAAAATGAGTAAATCTCTTGGCAACTATGTTGGCATATCTGAAAGCCCAAAAGAAATGTTTGGAAAGCTTATGTCTATCACTGATGAATTAATGTTTAGATACTATACATTATTAAGTGATATGAGCTTAAAAGACATAGAAAAAATGAAGCAGGATATAGAAACTGGTGATTTTCACCCAATGACAGCTAAGAAAAACTTAGCAAAAGAAATCGTTTCTCGCTACTATGGCACAAAAGCAGGTATAGAAGCAGAAGAAGAATTTGTAAGAGTATTTTCAAATAAAAATATTCCAAAAGATATTCAGGAATATAAAATACAAGGCTGCTTTTTAGATATAGTATTAGCATTAAATTTTGCATCATCAAAATCTGAAGCAAGAAGGCTTGCAGAGCAGGGCGGCATTCATTTTGAAAATGAGAAAGTGTATGATTTAACTCTTACACCAGAGCATGTTGGAATATTAAAAGTTGGTAAAAGAAAATTTGCTAAATTAATAAAATAAGCGAATCTAGGCAAAATATACTTGTAATGATTATCTTAATATGATAAAAAGACAGGTAATGTTTAGATTATATAGATTAAAGAAATCTAATTTTAATTTTTAGCTTTATAGCAGGAGGCAATACTGTGGCTATAGTTAGGCCTTTTAGAGGCGTAAGATATAATACTGAGCAAGTGTTATTAAAAAATGTTATTACACCACCTTACGATGTTATTACACCAGAAATGAGAGCATCTTATGTGGCTAAATCTCCTTACAATGTGGCATTAATTGATTTACCTGTTGGGGAAGATGACAGATATGCTGTTGCTGGTAACCTATATCGTAAATGGAAAGAAGAATCTGTATTAGTTAAAGATAAAGATAAATCTTTCTATCTCTATGAGCAGGTGTATGAATACGGCGGTAAAACTTATGTCCGTTCTGGGTTTGTTGGAGCGTTAAAATTAGCAGAATTTGGAAAAGGTCAGGTTTTCCCACACGAAAAAACACTTTCAGGTCCAAAAGCTGATAGATATGAGCTTATGAAAGCATCAAAAGCTAATTTCTCACAAATTTTTGGCTTATATCAAGATAATGAAAACAGGCTTTCAGCATTATTTAATGATGTTAAAAAAACAATGCCTTCCGCATCAGCTATTGATGAAGCTGGTGTAAAACATTCTGTATGGACGATATCTGATGAAGAAGATATTACTAAAATAGAAAGCTTTATGAGAGATAAAGCTATATATATAGCAGATGGTCATCATAGATATGAAACAGCTTTAAAATACAGAGATGATATGCGTACTCAAGAAGGATTAACAGAAGGCGAAGAACGCAGCTATGATTATGTTATGATGATGTTTGTTAACTTTATGGATGAAGGTTTAAAAGTATTTCCTACTCACAGAGTTATAGATGTAGCAGATAACTTTGAAGATAAAGATTTTCTTGAATATGCATCATCATTATTTGAAGTTCATAAATTAGAAACACGAGACAGTGCAGATAAATTCCTAAAAGATAATACAAATAACCCAGAAGCATGGGTATTTTATGGCAAACAGGGAATATACAGCATGAATTTATTACAGGAAGCTATTGAAAACCAGCATCCAGTATATAGAAAAGTAAGTACTTATCTTTTAGAAGATTTAGTATTAAAAGGCTATTTTAAATACAGCGATGAAAGACTTCTTGCAAAAGCAGGTATACACTTTATTCAAAGCTGGGAAGAAATAGATGATTACAGAAAAGATTATTCTGCAGTTGCATTTATCTTAAATGGGGAAAATATGGAATCTATCAGAGATGTTTCTGAAAGCGGTCTTGTTATGCCTCAAAAATCAACTTATTTCTATCCAAAATTAGCAACAGGTTTATTATTTAACGATTTATAAAAATGAGACCCTGCTTATGAAAATAGGCAGGGTTGTTTAAAATTATCAGTATATA
>CAJUJZ010000021.1:0-7820 GCA_910586745.1 uncultured Mucispirillum sp.
ATTTTATTTAAAGAGTTTTAACAACCACTTTTTTATTTATTCATTTTTTCGCAATTGTTTTTAGAATTTACAGTTATAATAAACAAAAACAACATAGTAAGAGATATTGTTTTCATAATTATTTTATTCATTATCAGCCACCTTTTTAAGTTTAGGATTAATAGATAAAGACTGTAAATTTATCTAAAAATTTTATCATATAAGTTATTTTGAGTCTGATTTTAAAGGCGAAAAATCTAAAAAATATATATTACAACAGTGCATAATATATTTAAAACTATCTAGCTTTTTTAGATACTTCGCTTAAAAGCTCAGTATGACCTGCAGCTTTCGTGTTGCAGTCATTTTGAGCCTGATTTTTAAAGGCGAAAAATCTAAATTATATATATTACAGCAGTGCATAATATATTTAAAACTATCTAGCTTTTTAGATACTTCGCTTAAAAGCTCAGTATAACCTATTTTACTTTAAAATCAGTATTATATTTATTTTATTTTCTTTTTATAGTTATTTCAAAATCACTTGTTTTACCTGCAAAAATTTCTATGCCTTTTGTAACTTTACCAATAGAGTAAAGCCCATATGAAAGCCCAAAATCTCTGTAAAAGAAGCACAAGTTTCCAAAGGGCTGATAATAAGCAATATCTGAAACATTTGGGTCATAAGATGATTGAAGTCCATTTGTATCAATTCTTTTTCCAATTTTACCTATTTTCTCTGTATTATTATAATCTGACATTTTAATAGTAATCGGCAGAAGCTCTAAAAAGGCTTTTCCTGCATTATTATCATATATAATGCCTTCGGCTTTTTCATTTTCTATCATTATTTCTATTTCTGTATAATTTTTCATGTATTCTGCTCCTGCATAGTTTGCAAAAAAGAACACAGCACAAAATAATATAATTAATTTTTTCATACTGCTGCACCCATATCATAAGCCTGCTGAATATATTTTGTAGAGTTTATCTCCCCTTTTTTCCATACTCCGCCTGCTGTCAATACTCCTTTTTCTTTTGCTCCGCTTATACAGTCAATAAATCCTCTAATACATTCAACAGTTCTTGTAAATGTGGAGTAAGAATTTTCCGCTGCCGCTGCAATTATATAAAACTCTTTATTTTTGATTTCCGTATATCGTGCAACAGTTCTGTCTATTAAAGTTTTTAACTGACCGCTGACAGAATAAAAATATACTGGTGTTGACATTACTATCACATCAGCATTAATCATATCCTGTATAATTTCTGCCACATCATCTTCATGGATACATTTGCCATGATTAGAATCACAACTGTAGCAGCCAGTGCAAAATTTTATATTTTTTCTTGGATAAATATCTTTTTAACACTATTTCCTGCCGATACTGCACCTTTTTCAAATTCATCACATAACAAATCTGAGTTCCCGCGCTTTCTAGGGCTGCCAGATACTATAAGCACTCTTTTTCCCATAACTCCACCTATTTCAACTTACTATATTCACTGTCGCTTACAGGTTCAAGCCATTCATTTGCTGCATTTTCAGCAGGAACAGCTATTGCAATATGAGCAAAAAAGCTGTCTTTTGCTGCACCGTGCCAGTGTTTTATACCTGCGGGTATTTCTACCACATCACCAGCCTTTAATTTTCTTGCAGGCTTATTCCATTCCTGATACCAGCCATTGCCACCTGTAACTAGCAAAATCTGTCCCCCTTTATGATGAATGTGCCAGTTGTTTCTGCAACCCGGTTCAAATACCACATTACTTGCAGATACTCCATTTTTAGTTAAAGGTTCCAGATAGCTTTTACCTGTAAAATATTTTGCATAAGCTTTATTTTCTGCACCTCTTTTAAATACACCCATATTATATTCTGTAATGAACTGAGCATAGCGGACAGCATAATTTAGCTTATCATCACTTAGTCCTGTATTTTTAGCTATATTAATATGAGCTTTAAGCTGTAGCTCTGCACCAGCTGATACTGCTAAAAACGAGACTGTTGCAAGCTCTCTTTCCTGATGAGTAAGTATTCCCCTTGCAAAAATATCTGCAAATAAATGCTCTTTTAAATACTGTTCAATACCCGGAGCAAATGTCTGCCATTCTGCCACAATTTTTCTGCCTGATAGTTCTTCTCTTGTTTTCTCGCCTATTTTATCTCTGTCATCTTTTGAAGTAAGTTTTTTTGGTATTTCTCCTTGTATATCTTTGATTCCCTTAGACTTTCTTTCTTTTGTAACATTAATAAAGGTTGTGATTGCATTTAAGCTTTTTGGAAAACCGCAGTAAGCATAACTCTGGATTAAAATTTCATTAATCTCATTAATAGTTATTTTATTATCAAGAGCCTTATTTAATGATACTGCAAGCTGCTCCTGATTTCCGTTAGAAGTAAAAGATGATATTTCTACTAATACTTTTTCTCTTTCTGTTAGTTTTGACTGCACAGCATCTGCCTCCATAAAAATCATTAAAAAAAATATTATCAATAAAACAGTTTTCTTCATATAAGCCTCCTTGTTTTCATTTATAATATATTACATACTTGTTTTTACAATATATGATACAGTATAATTTTTGCCTAATACTATCATTTAAACATAAAAAAGGCTGTGTTTATACACAGCCTTTAATAGTTTTTACAGGATTATTAAAAATCCTATATTATCTTAAATATAAATATATTCAAATATATATTGATAATTAATTAAGACAAACTTAAAATATGTACAAAGCTTGGCTTTCCCTGTAAGTCTAACAAAATACAATGAATATTATTAATCTTTTTTCTTTTTTGATGATTTTTTAAATTCTGATTTCTACTACCCTGATTACTTTATTGTCCTGCTTTTTAAGCTCTAAAGTATATACTCCAATGTCCTGATAATCAGTAGTAACAAAACTATCACCTATATATTCTGTATTATTATTACTCTTAAGAGATACTGGATATTCCTTCCAAATTTATTATTTCTGAATTCATTTATGATTTTAAATGCCTCATCAATATCTGATGTATTCACTTCATATTTATGATACTCTATTGCATATGATTTGTTGTATACTTTTTTAATAACAACATTTGATACTGTATTTCTTAGGTTTTCACCAACCAATGTACTTCTTGTTTTATAAAATTTTAATTTGTCAGTTTCATATACTGGCTCTAATTCACTAATTATGTATAAGCCTTACATATATTTTATCTTTGTTTTTTATATTAACAAGTGGTTTTTCTGGTAATGGAAATATATATAGATATCATTTAAGATATTTAGTCTATGCTTTTTCTATATCTGTAGTATATGTTTTATATACATCTACACATAAAGTACTTTCTAATGTTGTATTACCTCGTTTATCATCTTGTGTGGTATAGCTGCATGCTTTTTTACTAAATTGGCTATAACCATCTAAACTTTTAAAACTAAGTTATTCTGCATAGCTGTTAATGATAAATAATGCTGCAAACATAGAAAGAAGTTAAATATAATCTTCTCATAACATGGTTTCTCTTAAATCATTTTAATATTATGTAAGCATTCTTATATTTTATAACGATACATTTACATAGTATAGGGCATATATTAAAATATATGCCCTGTTTTCTATATAATCTATTTTGCAGTTGTAATTTCTGCTGCTTTTGCCCATTCAGGTGTAGTATTTAAATCTATACCCCAAAGCACTGGCATTAAATACATAACAAATAAAACGATAACAATAGTGCCAAATATATTTAAACCAAATCCTGCTCTTGCCATATCTTTTATGCGTATAGCTCCACTTCCAAAGACAACCGCATTAGGCGGCGTAGCAACTGGCAGCATAAATGCAAATGATGCAGCAACACAAGCTGGAACAATAGTTGCATATGGATGGATACCAAGAGCAACAGCAGAAGCACCCATAATAGGAACAAGCAGTGTAGCTGTTGCAGTATTTGATGTAATCTCTGTTAAAAATACTACCAAAAGAGTAACGATAGCAATGAAAATCAACATATGCATACCATTCAGGCTCTCAAGCTGTTTAGCTATAAAAGATGCCAAACCTGTTTTCTGAAAACCTAAAGCAACAGCAAAACCACCACCAAATAAGAGAACGATATCCCAAGGTATTTTTACAGCAGTTTTCCAGTCAAGAATAAATATACCTTTTTTCCAGTCTGCTGGTATTGTAAATAAAAGGATGGTTCCAAGCATAGCAATAACAGTGTCATTTACATTTTTTAAACTAGGAAATATTGATTTCAGCTTTGGAGAAAATACCCATAAAAAGCCCACAAGTAAAAATACTATTAAAACAACAAGTTCTTGTTTAGTGATAGGACCCATTTTTTTAATTTCATATTCTATAACATCTTTACCTTTAGCAAGTTTTAAATCGCCTGTAGGAAAAAGGAATTTAACAAGCAGAAACCATGTAACAGCCATAACAATAATTACAAGTGGCAGACCAAACATCATCCACTCTGAAAATGTGATAGTCTGACCATAAGTAGTGTTTAACATACCAACCATAATAGTGTTTGGCGGAGTACCAATAATTGTTGCAACACCACCAATAGATGCTGAATAAGCAATTGCAAGCATTAAGCCTTTACCAAAGTTCTGTTCCTTAATACCTACTGAGCCATCTAAAAGCTGTTTAGAAGAAATACCAGTAACCTGTGCAATAACTGCAAGACCAATAGGTACCATCATCATGGCAGTAGCTGTATTAGAAACCCACATAGAAATAAAGCCTGTTGCAATCATAAAACCAAGAGTCATTTTACCTGGGCTTGTACCGACCATTTTAATGGTATATAATGCAATACGCCTGTGGAGATTCCATCTTTCCATTGTAACAGCAACGAAGAAACCACCAATAAAAAGATATATTGTAGGGTCTGCATATTTTGCTGTAACATCTTTTGCACCCATTACATTTAATAAAGGATAAAGCAAAATCGGCAGTAAAGATGTAGCAGGTATAGGCACTGCTTCTGTTATCCACCATATTGCCATAAGCGTAGTAATTGCTGCCACTTTCATCGCAGACGGTTCCATACCTTCTGGCGGAGTGATAAACAGCATAATAAGAAAAACGATAGGTCCTAAAAATAAACCTACCCTCTGAGTAGTGTTATACTCTTTCATCTAACCCTCCAAATTATATCTACAAGCAGAAGATACTGCTTAGATAATTGTGATTATAAAACAGTTTATTAATATGAACTTTATTAACATAGCATATTTATTTTATTAAGGCAATAGAAAGTGAGTTTTTTTGTAAAAAAAATATATTATTTTATGAAACAAATGATTTAATAAATAAAAATATTATGCTTGAAAAATTATTTTTTTTAAAAAATATGTATAAATCTTTATTATTATAGTGTTTTTAATGAAAAATATTAGACAAATATTCTATGATATGTAGTTAAACCCTGTAAAATCAAAGATTTATACAGTCAGGGCAAAAAATAAAACAACAATAAAAAAGTGTTTTATTATTTTAATATTCTAAATTATACACATATTTATCAAGTGCTGAGCTTATAATTTCTGGTTTACCATTGTTTATTAATACTGTCTGCTCTAAGCGTACACCAAACTTTTCTGGCAGATAAATGCCCGGCTCTATTGTAAATATCATATTATCTTCAATTAAATAGTCACATTTTGACTTTAAAACAGGAAGCTCATGCACATCTATTCCTACACCATGACCTAATGAATGGTTAAAATATTTGCCATAGCCCTGTTCTTCTATATAAGAGCGAGCAGCATTATCAATATCACTGCATACAAGACCTTCAGAAATACTTTCCACTGCCTTCTCTAAAGCTGAGCGGACAATATCTATTACTTTTAATACTTCTGCATCATTTCCTGCATATATCATTCTTGTATAATCGCTGGTATATATATCACGGCTTCCAAAATCTATAATAACCGGCTCATTTTCAATAACTTTTTTAGCAGACGCTGTGCCGTGAGGCATTGCACCGCGAGCACCAGATGCTACAATAGTTTCAAAACTTTCACCTTTAGCTCCAAGCATTTTCATATGGTATTCTAACGCTGCAGCCCATGATTTCTCACTTGTTTCATATTTAAATGATTTTAATGCACGGAGAAAGGCTTTGCCTGCTAAATTATACTGTTCTTTTATCATCGATATTTCTGAATTATCTTTTACCATGCGAAGTTTCTGCATAAAATCTTTTTCATCAAGATATATGTCTACACCTTGAGCAGCTATTTTTGAACTTATATTTATAGAACATGAGGGCTGTAAAAGTATTTTTTTAAAAGCTGAACATCGTTCTGTATAAATTCCTGCATAATCTTTTACAATTTCCACTACAATATTTTCAGAAACTTCTTTAGCTGCCTGAATGCTGTATCTGCTGTCTGTAAAAAATACTGCTTTTTCTAAATCTACAAGCATATATGCGGTTGTGCCTGTAAATCCGCTTAAGTATTTAACATCACTTAAATTTGTAATGAGAACAGCAGGAATATCAAGGCTGCGTAATTCTCTTTGAACTGCTGCTATCCTTGCTATCACTGCCATACACCATTTGCAAAATAATCTACTGCCATTAAATATGAATCTTCTCTAAAACCAGCAATAACACCTATGGCAATATCAGAAAGATATGAATGGTGACGGAACTGTTCTCTGGCAAATATATTTGACAGATGAACTTCTATAAATTTAGCATTAATAGAAAGCAGTGCATCTCTTATAGCTATACTTGTATGAGTATATGCTCCAGCATTAATAATAATCCCGTCATATCCTGATGCTTTTTGTATGCAGTCTACTATCTCACCTTCATAATTTGACTGAAAAAAATCTATTTCCATATCATATTTATCTGCCTGCTCTCTAATTAAATCTTCAAGTTCATATAAACTGATTTGTCCGTAATGACCTGGTTCTCTTTTGCCAAGCATATTAATATTTGGTCCGTTAATTACTAATATATTCATTTGCTTTCCTTATTATGCTGCACTTTTTCTAAAAAGTTTTCTAGTCGCATAAGCTTTCTATCTTTTTCTGAAATATTTATCCTTTCATCATCTGCCATATCGTCATGAGTCATACCAACTGCACTTAATATTTCATCCATAATATCACCCTGAGTAAATGGAGCAGATTCGCCTAAATCAATAGACGGGTTATCACTGTCTTTATAACTGTCATCAACTATTTTTCCATATTGAAAATCATCATCTATCATATCATCATAAGTCATACTGACAAATGATGATGGCACTTGTTTTTTAAGAAGTTCTGTATCTTCATTCTCAATTTCATTATCTGCTGTCAGCACACTTTCTTTTGCTGTATATTCTTCTATTATATTCTGGCTGCTTTCTGTTTTGTTTAAAGTATCTTCATTACTTTCTATTTGTTCTTCAAATACTGGTAATTCTTTATCATCTTCTTTTTCTTCGCTTTCTTCTATTACTGCAGTCTGTTCATATTCTGTTGCTGTCTGGCTGTTAATATCCGTATTTTCTAGTGTTCCATCTATTTCTTTTAAAGCATCTTCCTCCTGCAAAGCTTCTGCTAAATCTTCGCTGGCATCTTCTTCACTTGATAAAACAGATAGTAAATCAGATGTATCACTATATTCTGGAGTTTCATTAACAGAATTTTCTCCCTGCAGGGCTTCTGCTAAATCTTTGCTGGCATTTTCTTCACTTGATAAAACAGATAGTAAATCAGCTGTATCATCATATTCTGGAGTTTCATTAAAAGAATTTTCTCCCTGCAGGGCTTCTGCTAAATCTTTGCTGGCATCTTCTTCACTTGATAAAACAGATAGT
>CAJUJZ010000021.1:7920-24129 GCA_910586745.1 uncultured Mucispirillum sp.
AAATCAGCTGTATCATTATCTTCTGTAGTTTCATTGACAGAATTTTCTTTCTGCAGGGCTTCTGTTAAATCTTCGCTGGCATCTTCTTCACTTGATAAAACAGATAGTAAATCAGCTGTATCATTATCTTCTGTAGTTTCATTGACAGAATTTTCTTTCTGCAAAGCTTCTGCTAAATCTTCGCTGGCATTTTCTTCACTTGATAAAACAGATAGTAAATCAGCTGTATCACTATCTTCTGAAGTTTCATTAAAAGAATTTTCTTTCTGCAGGGCTTCTGCTAAATCTTCGCTGGCATCTTCTTCACTTGATAAAGCCGATAATAAATCATCTGTATTATTATTTTCTTGAGCTTCATTTATAGAATTTTCTTCCTGCAGGGCTTCTGCTAAATCTTCTCGTTCTTCATTAAAAGATAAAGTTTCAACAGGTTCTTGTGTTTCTTCTGATTTATTAATCTGTGGCAGAAAATCATCAGGACTGCCTGAAAGGCTTTCTTCTTCATCTTCATGCTGAGTAATTAACGGCATGTAATCATTAGGGTCATCAGAGTGAAAATCTTCGTCATCTGCATAATTTCTAGCATTAATAGAAGTATCTGAAACTAAATCTGCCATAATGATTTCAGCATTTCTAATACGGTTATCTATTTCCTGATAAGTTTTTAAATCTTCATCTTCTTCGCTTTCTGCTGCATTTTGAGACTGGCGTTTCATACGCTCATCATATATCTGACCTGGGTTTAATGTACCCCCAAGCTCATCTATCATTTTACGGACTTCTTCATCTTCAGGACTGCGGATAAATGCACCAGTTAAATATTTAAGGGCTTCTGTATTATCGCCTTTTTCTTTACAGATAATACCAAGCAGCTTTAGTGCTTTATAGTTATTATCATCTTCTGCTGTAACATCAAAAAGCAGCTCCCGTGCCTGATCAAAAAAACCCTTATAAACATAGGCTTCTGCAAGGAAAGTTTTAGCAGCACAGTTTGATGGGAAACGCTCAACAGCAGTTTTACACATTGCAATAGTTTCATCATATTTTTCCAGCTTATTATATGCTAATGCAATAGGTATAAAATAGCCAGAATTAGGCTCTGCTTCCATTTTTGAAAGAAAATAAGCTATATCAGCCATATAGCGAGCATGTGTCCTTTCGTCCACCAGCTGCACCCCTTAGTTACATTTGAATTGTTTTAGATAAGGATTTCATATTATTTTTAAATCATATCCTTATCTAAAACGAACATAGCAGTTTATATATATTACTTTTATTTATAGAAATAAGTCAATTAATTCTTTTGGTTTTATGTTATTTATAATAACTCCCTGCATATTTTTGCCAGAAAGTGCAATACTTATCCCATTTTTGCCTGCCTTTTTATCTTTAGAAACTGCCTCAAACATTTTATCCATATCTTTTGGCTCATAATGGGTTGGATATTTAAGAGATTTTAAAAGTCCATATATTGCATCGTATTCAGCTTTATCAATGTGACCGTTTTTTAAAGCATATTTTGATTCATATATCATACCTAATGCTACAGCAAACCCGTGATGTATTTTATGGTTAGAATCACTTTCTATACCGTGAGCAGCAGTATGACCAAAATTAAGCAGTTTTCTAATACCTGATTCTTTTTCATCCTGCTCTACTATCTCTGCCTTTAATTTGCAGGAAACTGCTATTACATATTCCATTATTGCTTTTGAACGCTTTAATATACTGTTTTTATTAGCAGTAATATATTCAAAAAATTCTTTATCTCTAACAGCCGCTATCTTTATGGCTTCTGCAAGTCCGTTTAAATATTCTTTATCAGTTAAGCTGTCTAAAAAATGGCTGTCGATTAATACCATACTTGGCTGGTAAAACGAACCAATATTATTTTTTATTCCTTTAAAATTTACTGCAGTTTTCCCACCTACACTGGAATCTACCATAGCTAAAAGTGTAGTAGGCACTTGAATAAGCTTT
Organism: uncultured Mucispirillum sp.; assembly: GCA_910586745.1. Lineage (GTDB taxonomy): Bacteria > Chrysiogenota > Deferribacteres > Deferribacterales > Mucispirillaceae > Mucispirillum. Next base: position 9,901 of record CAJUJZ010000021.1, read on the forward strand.
ATACCGCGCATATATACTGAGGCTGCAAATGCTGCAACATCACCAGTTATGCCGCCGCCTACTGCCACCAGCGTAGAATCTCTTAGTGCATTATTCTGCCTTAAGAAATCAAGCATTTTTTCTAAACTTAAAAGTGTTTTATTTTTTTCTGATGCCTGAAATAAAAATACACGCTCTTTTGGAATTATGTTTTTATAAAAAGATGCAACTTTGCTGTCTATAATAAAATAAGCACCTTCTTTTTCATACTGGGCAAGTTTATCCCCAATAAAGTCACTTCCTATAAATATACTGTAATTTGTTTTACTTTCTGAAATATTTACTGTAATACTCTTCATTTTTTTATACCTGCCTCCACACATATATGTTTTGCTATTTCATCAATAGACTTATCGGATGTGTCTACTAATATATCTGCTAATATATAATGATACACTCTTTTTTGCATAAGTAAATTTAATTTATCCATTCTATCCTCATCTTGCAGCAGTGGACGGACTTTTTTTTCAAAAGAAACCCTTGATAATATTACATCAGGACGCGCCATAAGGCAGACTGATATGCCATTTGCATTAATAAGCTTCATATTATCTTCATAGCAGGGCAGGCCGCCACCTGTTGAAATAATTACATTTTTTAATTGAAATGTGCTTATTAATACACTTCTTTCAAGCTCTCTAAAATAAGCTTCCTCATGTGATTTAAAGATTTCCGCAATACTCATTCCAGATTCTTTTTCAATAATGCTGTCAGTATCAATAATTCTGCGGGAAGTAATGCGGCTTAAATAAGCACCTACTGTGCTTTTACCTGTTCCCATAAAACCTGTCAGATAAATACGGTCTTGTTTGTCCTTTAATTTTTCCATAATTTCACTCACTTATAGATATCTGGCAACAATAATATTTATTGCCAAATCTGCTGGTTTTTCACACAGCTCTATGCAGCTAAAACTTATAAACATATCTATAGTTTTAATTAATAAATTATATTTATTGTCTATTCATACTTAGGAAGCTTATTTTTATTGTATGCTTCTATATATGAACCTGCTTTTTTCTTATTCGTTAAATATCCTGTTCTTGCATCAACTCTTTTAAATATAATATTTGCAGGTTTCTGGAATGAGAATGCAGTATCTGCTCCAAAATATTTTCTTTGAAATGAAGATATTACAGGGGCTGCAAGCCGTCCACCACTGCCTGCATAAGTTATAGGGCTTAAATCATCATAACCAATCCATATAACAGCTGTATAATCACCAAAAACTGTGGCTGTCCAGGCATCTTTTGTATCGTTAGATGTGCCTGTTTTTGCACCTGTGCCTTTCAGAAGGTTTGCTCCTCGTGCTGTGCCTCTGCTTGCCACTGCCTGCATTATATATAATGTCTGGTATGCAGCCTCAGCAGAAACTACTCTCTCACCCTTTGGTCGTAAATCAACATATTTACTGCCTACTTTATAACCTGTTGCAAGAACAGCCTTTTTATACTCCCCCATATTTCCTATTGTAGAATAAATTTGAGCAACAGTCAATGGGGTTGCAGGAAATGCACCTAAAGCCATAGAATAAAATGGCTTGATTTCTTTATTCATACCCATTGATTTACTTAATTCACATATATAATTAAGCCCTACACGCTCAGCAAGTTTTACTGCTGAGTTATTTAAAGAATAAGTAAAAGCATAACGGACAGGAATTTTTCCCATAAAATAGCCGTTATAATTATTTGGTCTGTAGACTACATCACCTACTCTGAAATCGTATGGAATATCTATAATCTGGTCAGATGGCTTTATACCCTTTTCAAAAGCAGCTAAAAATACAATTGGCTTAAATGTAGAAGCCATCTGCCTTGATGTTGTTAATGCTCTATTAACCTTTGTATTTAACTCGCGGCTGCCTATTGCTGCCATAATCTCCTGTGTATAATTGTTAAGCAGAACAAATGCAGCCTGAAGTTTATCATCTTTATCTTTAAAATATTCACTTAATGCACTTCTTGCAGCAATATTTGCTTTTTCATTATAGCCTGTATATATTTCTATATTTTTCCTGCCAATATTTTCTTTTATTTCTTTAATATCTGCTATCTGTTTAAATACTCCGTTTAAATATGCAGGCTCTACCGTTTTTATATTTTCCGGTTCTAATTTTACACTCATTTCCATATATTCTGATAATTTACTGTCTGATATAATATTCTGCTGGTTTAATTTATTTAAAATACTGCGTGCTTTCCTGTCTAACTCCTGATAATCTTTCACTGCATCATAAGGCTTATTAGAAAAAGAAATGGCAGAAAGCAGAAAAGCCTGCTGTAAATGGTTAATATCCCTTATATCTTTATTGAAATAATATTTTGATGCTGCAGCTATGCCGTAAATATTTTCTGCAAATTTAGAACTGTCTAAAAAAAGCTTTGTAAGCCCCACTCTGCTGTACTGATTATTAAGCTTATCAATTGTATACCACCTTAAAAGCTCTTTTTTAAAACCAGTAAGTCTGCTTTTAGATATAAGCATATCTGTATAATGAAGATATGCTGCAGCTTCAAGAGAAAATGGCTCTATACCCTGATAATTTAATGTTATTTTTTTCCACCTTTCTATGCCCTGCTCTTTAACTGTTTTATATCTTTCATTTATCAGAATTTCCACCATTGGCATAATCTGGGAAATATCATAATCACCACGCAGCTTTTCTTGTCTGACATAATATTTTTTATACATTACAAAGTTATCCTTTCCGTAAACGGTAAAAGCTATTGTATCATTATACGCAGTAATATTATCAGTATCAGGTATATATACTTTTACATATTCAACTTCTGAATGAATGTATAAAGCAAGACCTGCCAAAAGCTGCATGACAAAAAGAATAATAAAAACTGCAATTAATTTTTTCATATTATTGTGTCAAGATAATCCCTTAACTGTTCTAATGCCTTATATCTGTGGCTTATTTTATTTTTTTCATCGCTTTTGATTTCTGCTGTAGTTTTTCCATTTGGTAGTAAAAATATGCTGTCATATCCAAAGCCATTTTCACCCCTTTCTTCATATCCTACTTCCCCTTCAAGCTCTCCATGAAATGTTTTTACAGTTTTACCGTTTTTTGAAAGAGCTATAGCACAGATAAATCTGCATTTTCTGTTCTCTTTACCATGCATTTCTTTTAAAACTTTTAAATTATTTGCTTTATCATCGCCATGAGTGCCTGAATATCTGGCAGAATAAACTCCAGGTGCTCCATTTAATGCATCCACAGATAAACCTGAATCATCTGCAATAACATATTCATCTTTTAATTTAGAAGAAAAAAAATCTGCCTTGATTTTTGCATTTTCTTCAAAAGTGCTGCCTGTTTCTTCCACATCTTCCATATCTGGAAAATATTTGCATATAATACCAGCTCGTTCCATTATCTTATTTATCTCTTTAATTTTACCCTGATTTTTTGTCGCTGCATATAAAACCATAACCTACCCCACATGCCCACAGGCTGCATATATATAATAAATTAAAAGCGGTGCTAAAAAACATACTGCCTTTTCTGAATATCTGAAAAATGCAATTAAAAGAATAATTACATATACAATCAATATTATATCATCTGCCATAGTTATATTATAATGCACTAATTCCGGCACTGCTGAAATCATCATACCTATTATATATTTTAATATTACAGGCAGCACCAATAATATAAATAATGCAGATGTAAGGTGAGTTTTTACCCCCTTTCCCCTTGCCTTATTTTCTGCTATCTCAAGACCAGTTACTGCCAAAATATATACTACAATATTTAAAACCACCATTAATACCATATTAAAAGTAAAAAAAGGTGTATCATTATTTTTTATGAACATTTTCATTAATGCAGTGTATGGAAGAAGTGCAAAAATAAATGCTAAAAATACATTACTTATGTAATTTACTGTTATTTTCATACTATATCCTTTGAAGCCTGACTACACTTTCTATATGATAAGTATCTGGATACATATCAAATAAAGTAAAATCAGTTATTTTATACTTTTCTTCAAGTCTTATAATATCCCGTGCAAGAGTAACAGGGCTGCATGAAACATATATTATTTCATAAGGACTTAATCTTTTTATATTTTCGATTACTTTTTTATCTGCACCATCTCGGGGCGGGTCTAAAAAAAGGCTGTCACATTTTTTTATTTTTGATAAGAATGTGCCGCTGTCACTTATTTTTATATTATAGCCTGATTGCCTGCCTAGATTTGATGAAATCTGGTCACTTTCACATGCCTCTACTTTTCCTTTTTCCATTAATGCACATGTAAAAAAACCAGCTCCAGCATAAAGCTCCACAATATCTAAACCGCTTGAAACAAGGCTTACTGCATATTCTTGAAACTCTTTTAATAAATATCTGTTTGCCTGAAAAAATGATTTATATGTAACCTGCACCGCTCCATAAGGGGTATTAAAAGCAATATTTGAACGGCCATACTTTTTGTTATTTATACATACACCTTCAAAACTGCCCATACTTTTATATTTGATACTTTCTGATTTTATATCTGCAAGAGATAAGCCTTCATCATTTTCTACTGCATATATTTCTCCAGTTAAGTTATTAGCATATGCAAACTCTTTCATTTTATTATAAAGGCTTTCTTTAATTACAGGACATTTTTCTGCTGCAATAAGTTTATTTGTACCATGCTCAAAAAAACCAATTTTACCATTTTTACTTCTTGCTGTTGCCCGCAGTCTGTATTCCTGATTACTGCTTTCTATTATTTTTATTTCAGGCAGACCATGTTTGTATTTTCTAAACTGGCTTGATACAATGTGTTTTTTTATATCCTTCTGTGCAGAATATGAAATATGAGCAAAAGAACAGCCGCCGCACATGCCAGCTTCTGTGCATTTTGGTTTAATCCGCAGGCTTGAGGGCTTAACTATTTTAATAAGGCAGGCAAATGCAAAACTTTTTTTATCTTCAAATATTTCTGCATCTACAACATCACCTTCCACAGTTTTCTGCACAAATATTACCTGACCGCTTTTACTTCTGCCAACACCAGCCCCGCCATAAGCCGTATCTGTTATTTCTAAATTTTTGATTATTTCTTTTTCCATAGTCAACTAATATAATGATTTTTTTTTCAATTGACAACCATATATGCTATAGCATAAATAATTTTTGTTTGTGTAATTTATGTCTGGAAGAGTTAAAATAAAGGATGAAGTGCTGTATATGTTTGAATCATTTGTTATATATGGTTTTATATATGTTGGCAGCATGGAAATATTTTTTAATAATCCTAATGAGTATGGCTACAATTTTACAGCTTTCTTTAAAGTGGGATAATATACTATATCATGATCATAGGCATACAGATTCTGTATATGCTCCTAATTATTAGTTATATAGTAACAGTAGCAGCGGAGCTTATGATAAAGCTCCAAAAGGAACAGAAAGAAAATATTTATATGCTTCGGTATATAGAATTGTGCCTGATTTTTTAAAAAATAAAATGAAAATTCTAAATGCAACAACTGGTAGCGATATTTGGGATTTCAAATTTTTAAATGTCGTAATATTAATAATTAAAAAATTGAAATTTAAGCATAAATACTGTATAAATATGTTTTGGAGGTATTTATGGCAATAGGTGTATATGATTCTGGTATAGGTGGCTTAACAGTATATAAAGCAGTAGCAGCAAATTTTAAAAAACAGGATTTAATATATCTTGGCGATGTAGCAAGAGTGCCTTACGGCAACCGTTCAAAAGAAACTATTATCCGTTACAGTGTAGAGTGTGCCTCTTTTTTAAAAGAAAAATATAATATTTCAGCATTAATTGTTGCCTGCAATACTATTTCTTCCCATGCTTTACCTTTTCTTGCTGAAAACTTAAATATTCCTATACTTGGTGTTATAAAACCTGGGGCAAAATATGCTGTAGATTTAACTAAAAATAAAAAAATTGGTGTGCTTGGCACTCATGCAACAGTCAATAGCAAATCTTATACACATGCAATAAAAGAAATTCTTACTGATGCTCAAATTTATCAGCAGGCATGCCCTCTTTTTGTGCCGCTTGTAGAAGAAGCCATGATTTCTGGCAAAGTGGCAGAAACAGTTGTAGAAGAAACTCTTAAAAATATTGCAGAAACTGGCATAGATACTGTAATTTTAGGCTGCACCCACTACCCAGTATTGCAAGCTTTAATTACAAAATATCTGCCTAATGTATCTATTGTAGACAGCACCCACTATATTATAGAAGATATTAAAAAATTAAACCTGCCTGATACAGAAAAAGGACTTAGAGAAGTGCTTGTAACAGATGATACTCCTGCATTTTTATCACTTAAAAATATTCTTGTAGGCAATGTGCCTGTGCAGGTAGTGGATATTAATAAGTAATATATCATGCTGAACCTACAAGATGAAGCATCTGGAATATAAAAACTGCCATAATCTTTGAACCTATCCAAAAATTTTGCTATATAAGCCATTTTGAGACTGGTTTTACAAGCGAAAAATCTAAATTATATATATTATAGCAGTGCATAATGTATTTAAATTAGCTAGTTTTAGATACTTCGCCTTTTAGGCTCAGTAAGACACGGAAGCAGGCTCAGGACTAGCCATCTGAAAGTGAACGATGGACAAACTTGTTTCGGCAGCAAAAAAACTAAATTATTTATATTACAAATGTAAAATAAATCAATAAAGATTTTTATATTTAAGATAGCAAAATTTTAAGATATTATCTAAAAACCTTATAATTTAATTGAGATTTTACATAAAACAAAAACCGCCGTATTTTAATACGGCGGATATTTTTATTATTTACATGTATTAATGTATGAATATGGTAAGGTTAAAACCTATTACATCATACCCATGCCACCCATACCACCCATGCCGCCCATATCAGGAACTGCTGGAGCTGCTTTTTCTTTAATTTCAGTGATAACTGCTTCTGTTGTAATCATAAGACCAGCAACTGATGCAGCATTTTGTAATGCTGAACGAGTAACTTTAGTAGGGTCAATAACACCTGCAGCCATCATATCTTCATAAGTTTCTGAGTAAGCATTGAAACCATAGTTAATGTTTTTGCTTGCTTTAATTTTATTTACAATAACACTTGATTCAAGACCTGCATTTTCAACAATCTGGCGTAATGGGTATTCTAATGCTCTAGCAATAATATTTACACCAACCTGCTGTTCTTGAGAAACTTTTAAGTTTTTCAAAGCTGATGCAGTTCTTACTAATGCAACACCACCTCCAGGAACGATACCTTCTTCAACTGCTGCTTTTGTAGCTGCAAGAGCATCTTCAACTCTGTGTTTTTTCTCTTTCATTTCAGTTTCTGTTGCAGCACCAACTTTAATTACTGCTACACCACCAATTAATTTAGCAAGGCGTTCTTGAAGTTTTTCTCTGTCATAGTCGCTTGTAGTATCTTCAATTTGTTTTTTAATTTGGTTAACCCTCGCTTTAATGTCTTCAGGGTTACCAGCACCTTCAACGATAGTAGTGTTATCTTTATCAATAACAATTTTTTTAGCCCTGCCTAAGTCTTCAAGTTCAACACTTTCTATTTTGATGCCTAAATCATCAGTGATAACCTGACCACCAGTTAAAGTAGCAATATCTTTAAGCATTTCTTTTCTTCTGTCGCCAAAGCCTGGAGCTTTAACAGCTACACAGTTTAATGTGCCGCGAAGTTTATTTAATACAAGTGTTGCAAGAGCTTCACCTTCAATATCTTCTGCAATAATAACAAATGGAGCATTAACTTTTGCAAGTTTTTCTAATACTGGAAGAATATCTTTCATATTAGATATTTTTTTCTCATGGATAATAATGTAAGCATTTTCTATAACTGCTTCCATAGTATCTGGGTTATTAACAAAATATGGAGAAAGGTAGCCTCTGTCAAACTGCATACCTTCAACTACATCTAAAACAGTTTCCATAGATTTATTTTCTTCAATAGTGATAACACCGTCTTTACCAACTTTATCCATTGCTTTTGCAATAATACCGCCGATTTCACTATCGTTATTAGCAGAAATTGTACCAACCTGTTCAATTTCTTTATTAGTGCTTACTACTTTTGAAATTTTTTGAAGTTCTACAATAACAGCTTCTACAGCTTTATCAATACCTCTTTTAATTTCCATAGGGTTAGCACCAGCTACAACATTTTTCATACCGTCTCTGTAAATATATTGAGCAAGTACAGTTGCAGTAGTAGTGCCGTCACCTGCTACATCGTTAGTTTTAGAAGCAACTTCTTTAACCATTTGAGCACCGATATTTTCAAGAGGGTCTGCAAGTTCTACCTCTTTTGCAACACTTACACCATCTTTAGTGATTAATGGTGTTCCAAATTTTTTTTCTATAACAACATTTCTTCCTTTTGGTCCAAGTGTAACTTTAACTGCATTTGCAAGCTGGTCAACACCACGCATAATAGCCTGACGAGCATCTTCACTGAATGTAATATTTTTAGCCATTTTATGTAATCTCCTAAATAGTTTTTAATTAATTATTATCCAATGATACCTAATATATCATCTTCTCTCATAATAAGAAGGTCTTCACCCTCTATTTTAACTTCTGTGCCAGCATATTTACTGAAAAGAACTTTATCTCCAGCTTTTACTGTTGGTTTTATAACATTACCATTATCTAAATATTTACCTGCACCAACTGCAATTACTTCACCTTCTTGTGGTTTTTCTTTTGCAGAATCAGGAATAAAAATACCTGATGCAGTTTTTTCTTCGCTTTCAAAGCGTTTAACAATTACTCTGTCTTGTAAAGGTTGGATTTTAGCCATTATACCTCTTAGCCTCCTGTATTGATAAATTATATTTAATAATTTCGTGCAGTTTATAATTAGCACTCACTTTTTCTGAGTGCTAATATTACAATTATAGCAAAAAAAAGCAAGGGAAAATTTTAAAAATATGAAAAAAATTACATATTTTCTGCAAAAAACAGCTATTCTTTAATATAACCTAAGTCATAGAGGCTTGAATATTCATTTTGGCATACTATTATATGGTCTCTTAGTTTTATGCCAAGAGTGGAAAGTGATTCTGATACTATATTTGTAAGCTCTATATCTTTTTGTGATGGACTGCTGTCACCTGATGGGTGGTTATGTGCGATAACAACGCTTACTGCCTTATTTTTAAGTGCATATTCTGCTATCTGTCTAGGGTATACTATCGCATTATTTACAACACCCTCTGTCATTATTTTCTTATTAATAAGGAAACCTTTACTGTTTAAAAGGATTACTGCAAAATTTTCATTTTCTGCAAACCCAATATGATATTTTAAAAGCCTGTATATCTGTTCAGGACTTGAAAGAGGCTGCTTTGCTTCATAATATGAATTTTCTATCCTGTTATAAAATTCAGCAGCTATTCTTAAAAATCTTTCAGTTTCTTTTCCTGCACCATCAATCTGCTGGCAGTTAGCATTAAAAATATTGCCAATAGAGCCTGTCTGTGTAAGCATTTCTTTTGCCATAGGCTTTACATCTTTTCTTGGTATACAGTAACCAAGCATTAATTCTAATATTTCATAATCAGCTAAAACTGATGGTGCTTCGTCAAATTTCTTTTTCAGTCGCTGTCTGTGACCTTGATAATGGGGTTTTTTATCCATATATATTAAAACTTAATTCCCAGTTCTGCTCCAATACTGAAACCAGATAACGATGAAATATATGGATTATTCAGCGGTGTAAAATCATATAAATATTCACCAAATACTCGTACAGATAATATATGGTAGCTGTACTGCAGACCAGCCTGTGCAAGTATAGCACCGCCAGATAAATTCTGTTTGCTTTCTGTTTCATTTTGAATTGTATTTAAGTTACCAAAAGTATAAGCAGCACCAATACTGCCAAAAGGTGCAATAGAACCAAGAGATAAATCAATAGGATATAAACCAGTTGCCATTACCCCTATATTATATACAGTTCCTTTAAACTGAGTAGATACACCGCCTATATCAAAACTTTTTTTGCCATCTGCATACTGTAGAAACGCCTGTACTTGAAAGTTTTTATTAAAATCGTATGCACCACCAATTTTTAACTTGTTCTGAAAGATATTCAGATATTTGCTGTCTGGCATAAAATAATTATAGCCTACACGCAAAGACCATTTTTTTTCATCAATTCTGTCAAGTGAGATTTTTTTCTTATTAAAATCAGGCTTGCCTTTTGAATTTGTTTTCACATCACTTGTCTGCTCTTTTGGTGCGTCAGCTTTTTCAGCTTTAGTATCAGTTTCTGCTGCTTCCTGAGAAAAAACCTGCACTGCAAATAACATACATAATAATGTCAGTAATAATTTTTTCATAACACCCATCCTTTTTATTCTTCTATTTGATTTAATTTATTTTTGTATTCCTGCTGTTTTGATTCCAGTTCTGCATAAGCACTGTCAAGCTGACTAAAGGCTTCATCAATCAATTTATTAAGCTCCGCTAGTCTTTTACCATATTCTCCAATTAAAAGTCCATTGTTATTCGATGATGCTTCAATTAATAATTCATTTAATTCTGCCACTTCCTGTTCATAAATGATGATATTATTTTCAAGATTTTCTACTGCCTGTTCTAAAGGCTTAATAACTTTATTTTTTTCAGAAATTATTTCACTGCGTAGTTTTCGTGTATCTTTTTTATTAAGCTTTGTTTTTGCTTCCTTTATTTTAGCAGCATTTTCTTCCTGCCAGCCTTCTTTTTCTAAAAATTCTTCATAAGTGCCTTCAAATACATAAGGATATTCATCCTGAAACACTATTAACCTGTTTGCAAGAGCGTGCAGAAACATTTCATTGTGGGTTACCATTATAACAGCTCCCGGGAAATTATCAACTGCTTCTATTAAAGAATCGCATGCATCCATATCTAAATGGTTTGTTGGCTCATCCATCATTAATACATTCTGTGGGCTTGCTATTATTTTGCCAAGCATAACACGGCTTTTTTCCCCACCTGAAAGCACCTTTATTTTTTTAAGAGCTGCATCCTGCTCAAAAAGCATAGCTCCGCATATATTTCTAACATATGTTCTGTCAAATGTATCTGAAACAGACTGTATTTCTTCTTCAATAGTATTATCTGGATTTAAGGAAGATACATTTGTCTGCTCATAATACCCTTTTACGCATCCTGTATGATATATAACATTTCCACTTGCAGCGGGAAGAATACCTGCAAGCACTTTTAAAAGAGTAGATTTACCCTTACCGTTTTTACCAATTACTGCAATCTTGTCTTCGCTTCCTATGATTATTGATAAATCATTGATTAAAAATTTCCTACCGTCATAAGAAAAGGAAATATTTTCCGCTCTCATTATCTGTTTTGATGTGACAGGCTTATATTTAAAAGCAAATTCAAGGTTTTTAATGGTTTCAAGCTTTTCCTTTTTTTCCATTTTATTAAGAGTTTTTATGCGGCTCTGCACAAGCCCAGCAAGGCGTGCCTTTGCTCTAAACCTTGTTATATATTGCTCAAATTCTTTTCGCTTCTGCTCATCATTTATGCGTGTTTTTTCATATATTTCTTCATCGCGGGCTATCTGTTCATAAAACTTATCAGTTTTCCCATCTATTTTACGCACTTTTGCTCTGTGAATACCTGCAGTATGGGTAACAATGTCATCCATAAACTGCCTGTCGTGAGTGATAAGTAAAAGCTCACCTTTCCATGAATTTAAAAAGCCTTTCAGCCACCTGACCGATACAATATCAAGATAGTTTGTAGGTTCATCAAGAAGCAGTAAATCTGGGCTAGAAAGTAAAGTCTGGGCAAGCATAAGCCGCACTTGAAAACCACCTGAAAAAGATGACGGGGCTTTCTCCATATCTTCTTCTTTAAACCCTAAACCAAAAAGAATTTTTTCAGCTTTCCATTTATCATGAATTTCTTCATCAGAAAGTCCAAGCATAGCTTCTTCTATCACTGCATTTTTCTCAAACTTAATATGCTGCTTTAAAAAACCTATTTTATAGTTTTTTGGAATAGAAACTTTTCCGCTGTCTGCTTCTTCTTCCCCAGTAATAATACGCATAAGAGTTGTTTTGCCGTTGCCGTTTCTGCCAACAAGTCCTATACGCTCACCCTTGTTAATATTAAAGGTAACATTTTCAAATAAAATTTTTGAGCCGTAGCTTTTAGAAACATTATCAAAACTAATCATAGATGTATTTTTCATTTTTTTATGATTTTGGCAAGTATTTTTTTTGGCACATTGATTGCTATAAAGACAGCATAAGCCAAGCAGGGTGGCAAAGGAGCGTTTATAATGACTGATTCTCTATTAATTTCTAATTCTAACCAGTATGCAGCATATACTGCAGCAAGCAAAAATGAAAAAAGTGTATCAGAACTTTCCAAACTTCTGCGTGGAGAAAAAGTAGATAACAGTAAATCCAATTCAGAAGACGCAGGAATGTCTATGGATAAAGTAATTATTTCGAAAGAGGCGTTGGAACGATTACAAGCTGTAAATATGGCTTAATATCGGCAAGATTAATATCCGCCAAATATTTTTCACAAGCCGTCAGATTGTTTTAACGCATAAACATAATAATATCCTTCCGACAATGGAATTATCCTCTGCCTGTTTCATTTATAAGCAACCGCCAATTTAGCTTAGAAACAGGCAGGGAGTCCATTATCAAAAGTATGTATTATGTATTATGTATTATGTAAATCATAAAACATAATCTATATTATTTAACTCTCATTTTACTTTTTCAATACTTTCTATAATATATCCTTTTCTTCTTAATTCTAAAAGACAATCCCTATATCCGTAATTTAAATATTAGTAATAACATTGTTATAACTTATCCTTTTTGTGCCTTTATTATCATCTAATGTTTTAGGAAAGCCATTTTTTGCATTTTCTGGGTTTACATCATAGCTTTCTTAATTTTTATATAGATATTCTCTTATTATATTATATGCTTCAACCATACTATGTAACATCACCAAGCAGACCTGTTTCATTTGTATTAAATTCTATTACTATATCATCTTTCTCAAACTTTCTGCCTTTTAAAGGGATTTTTACAGGCAGTTCTTTCACTATTTCTAAATGATTTTTCAAGTTAACATATTATGCATATGCTTTTTCTATACTGTTTGTTTTTGCATTGTATTCTTTTGCATATACATTTGAGCTATAAAGTGTACCACTGTTTTCTATGCTGAATTTTGCTTTATCTGAATACATTTAGCAGTCCACATCATAATATCTATATTCTTCACTAATCTCCACTTCTTCAAACAAGCTGTTTTCTGTATATGGACTAAATGCAGTAAAAATAAATAACAAAATGTTAAATGATTTTTTAATGCAGAATAAAAAAAAGCAGCACTTTTTACCCTGCTGATGTATTAATTAGATGCCTTTTGTAAGATTAGATGCTGATTTGTGATGTTCCATGATTTCTTTTCTTAATGAAACTATGTATTTATTATATTCTTCATCATCGCCAACATATTTTTTGCCTTTCATAAGCAGCTCTATTGCTTTCTGCAAAGAATCTACTCTCTGAAAGCCAGACTTTCTGTCAGTTTTAGCTAAAATATTTTTCGCTTCTTTCATGTAATGCTGCTTAGCAAACTGCACTTTTATCTCATCAAGTTCTTCTATATTTTTTACTACTTCAATATTTTTATTAAGAATTTTAATCTGCAGATTTTGCAGTCTTGGTGAAAATTGTGCAGAATCAAGCACTAATTCTTTAATATATTCAAATCTGCCCATAGCCATATCAAAGCTTACATTCGGCTGATTAATAATTTCTGCACTTTTACGGATATTCTCCATTGTTCTTGATAAGGCTGGAAGACTTAAATCTACTTCTTTTATCTGCCCAGTTCTAGGGTCGCGCATTTTTCTTAATTCACCTTCTTCAACATACACATGGTCTTTTGGTTTATCTGCCATTTTTTTCTCCAACTATTTAAAATAACACCTGCTTCGTCTTGTATTATACATTAATGTAAAATAATTTCAAATACTAATTTATATTTTTTCATTTTATTGTAAAATCTAAAAACAATTGCAGCAATTTAAGCATTCGTCCAGGTTCTCATAAAAAATATCATCAGCTGATTTATAATTAAATAATTTTCTAGGATAATTATTCATCCAGTCCCCGAAT
>CAJUJZ010000022.1 GCA_910586745.1 uncultured Mucispirillum sp.
AAAAGATACTAAATTATATATCTTTACAGTCTGGCTTATCAAGTGATGGTTTAAAAAAATATCTGTATAATTTTTCATGGCAGATGGGAGATTATTTTTTTTCTCTTACCGGCTCACTGATTGTAGGTATTGCAGTAGCAAGATATTTAGGCCCTGAAATGTATGGCATTATTGCTTTTGCAACAGCTGTATATGCTGTTTCAGTTATTATTGTATCCCTTGGCATTGATGATATAATTATGAAAGATATGATGAATCTTGCAGAAAAACAGGGAAGTATTCAAGGTTCAGCACTTTTTATTAAATTTGCAGCTGCTTTTTTTATTTATACTATTATTTTTATATACTGCATTATAAATTACAGCGGAGAAAAACTTTATTCTGTATTAATAATAACAGGGGCAGTATTATTTCAGCCATTATCTGTTTTTTCATGTATTTTTTTAATAAATGCTCAAGCAAAGTATACTTCACTTGCAAGAATGGTAAGCTATACTCTATCATCTTTATTAAAAATAGTATTAATAATATTTAAAGCACCTGTAACATATTTTGCATTTGCAGTTTTTATTGACTATGCAGTGCTTTATTTAACTGTTATATTAATGTATAAGTATAAAAATTATACAGTTGCTGGCTGGCATATAGATATATCTTATATAAAGTATATATTAAAAAGTGCTGTTCCATTATTTGCATCAGTGCTTTTTTATACATTTTATCAGAAAATTACTGTTATTATTATCAGCAGTATGTATTCTGATTATGCATCAGGTATTTACAGTGCTGCCATAAGGCTTACAGAAATATGGTATATGGTACCTGCAGTTTTGATAACTGCCTTTTATCCTGCCGTTATTAAAGCTAAGCAGATAAGCGAAGAAGAATATAATAAGCGAATAAAAGTTCTTTTTTATGTAACTGCAGTACCTTTTATTTTAATTGCTTTTTTTGCTGCCATTTTATCACCATTAATTATTACAATCCTTTATGGAGAAAAATATATACAATCAAGTATTGTTTTATCTTTAACAATATGGTCTGTTCCTTTTATATCTTTTTATATAATATCAAGTAAATGTTTTATACTTGAAAATAAAGTAAACCACTTATTATTAAGAAGTGCATTGTCTTTTATGCTGATTATAATTTTAAATTATATTTTGGGCGGCTTGTATTATTTAGAAGGGTTCAGCATTGCTCTTTTAATTTCGTCATTTATTTCTTTTTTCTTAATGGACTTATTTTTTAAAGATACAAGAAGATTATTTTTTATAAAGTTATCAAGTATATTTTTGCCATTTACATATATTCTTAATTTATTAAAAAAAGATAAAAATTATCCTTAAAATATTAATTTTTTCTAATATTTTTTAGATTTTATTTGACAAAGTTATAAAAAATTATGTATTCTATTTTATTATTTTACTTGGAGGAAAGATGGAAGCACAGTCAACACTAATCGCATCTATTGATAAGTTCCTTACAACTGGTACAGAAATACTTTTTAATAATATAGTGTTT
The DNA here is from genome assembly GCA_910586745.1 of uncultured Mucispirillum sp. Classification (GTDB taxonomy): domain Bacteria; phylum Chrysiogenota; class Deferribacteres; order Deferribacterales; family Mucispirillaceae; genus Mucispirillum. The sequence goes on from CAJUJZ010000022.1 coordinate 1,525, forward strand.
TATGTATTTATTGTTGTAGCAATATTATTTACAGTTTTACTTAAAGGCTCACAATTTAAGTATGTATTTCATGCAGGAAGTTTATTATTTGCTAAGCATCATGGTGGTGGAACATCTGGTTTTGCAAGTTATGCAATCAGCACAGCAAGCCGTGTTGGCACAGGTAATATGGCAGGTATTATGGTTGCAATATCTGTGGGTGGTCCTGGAGCATTATTTTGGATGTGGATGATGGCATTATTTGGCTCTGCATTAGCATTTGCAGAAGGAACTCTTGCACAGCTTTATAAAGAGAAAAATTCTCTTGGGCAGTATGTTGGTGGTGCATCTTTTTATATCCGCAGTAAATTAAAACTACCTGTATTATCAGTTATATTTGCAGTAATTATGATATTAACTTATACAGCATTTAATGGTGTGCAGGCAAATACTATTGCTGGTGCATTAAGTTCTTATAATTTAGATCCAAGCATTACAGGTATTGTATTATCAATTATAATAGCATTTATATTGTTAAGCCCGGGACGAACAGCAGTTATTAAAGCATGTACATATATTGTGCCTGTTATGGCTATTCCATTTATACTGTTTGGTTTAGTAGTTATTTTAATGAATATTACAATGATTCCACATATATTTTATGTAATTATTACTCAAGCATTTATGCCAGAAGCTGCTTTTGGTGGTGCAATAGGGCATACTATGGCAACTGGTTTAAGAAGAGGTCTTTTCTCAAATGAAGCAGGTATGGGTGGTGCTCCACATGCCGCAGCTGCTGCTACAACTACTCACCCAGCTCGTCAAGGTTTTATTCAAATGTTTTCAGTATTTACTGATACATTAATAATCTGTTCTGTATCTGGCTTTATTCTTTTACTTTCTCCAGAAGCTATGGCTAAAATTGGCGAATTAAAAGGTATTAACCTTATGCAGTATGCGATGAATACTCATTTTGGTAAGTTTGGTTCATTATTCATTACTTTATGTGTGGTATTATTTGCATTCAGCTCAATTTTAGGTAATTTTTTCTATATTCAGACAGGAGTAACTGCTATTAAAGATAATAAATTATCATACTATATAGTAGTAGTAATGACATTAATGCTTGTTTTAGGCGGCTCTATTGCAAACCTTACTACAATATGGAATTTAGGCGACTTTTTAATGGGTTTTATGGCATTAATCAACATTGTTGTGCTTGTTATGCTTTATAAACCTGTTGCTGCTTTATTAAAACACTATATAAACCAATGGAATCAAGAAAAAATACCTGTATACATTAAAGGTGATATTCCTGAAATAGAAAGTGAAGCAATTACTCAGTGGGATGGAAGTGACGCTGACTCTGTAAAATAATATTTTTATTTTATAATATTTATAAGCCTGTAAAGTAATATTTACAGGTTTTTTTTATAAAATACCTTTTATATATCATTAAATATTAATGTATTTATGCAAATTTATATGTTTTTTATATAAAATTTATAGGTTTATTATTGAAAAAATATATTTATAGTGATATAAAATACAGTATTTAAAAAAAGGAATTAGTAAAAGTATGGATAAAATTACAGAAAAAGCATTACAGTTACATAATCAGGGTAATAACTGCTGCCAGTCAGTATGTCTTGCATTTGCTGATAAATTAGGTATTGATGAGGAAGTTCTATTTAAAATAAGCGAAGGTTTTGGTGCAGGTATGGGTAATCTGCAGGGAAGCTGTGGTGCATTATCTGCAGCGGTCATGATTGCAGGTATATATAACAGTGGTGGAAAAGATGCTGCAGTCCGCACAAAATCAAAAACATACAAACTTGTATCTCAGATAAATAATGAATTTATAGACCTTGTTGGTTCAATGTACTGCAAAGAAATAAAAGGGCTTGAAACAGGTCATGTTTTAAAAAGCTGTGATGGCTGCATAGAAACAGCTGTGTATATTGTTAACAAATTTATTTTTAAAGAAAATTAGTTTATGGCATTAATTTTGCTTAGGAAGATAGTATAATGTTTTTATTACGGGGATATATTATGGAAACAAAAGATACTAATACAGATGCTTATACTATTTTAGAATCAGATGAGTTTGATACTCTTTTAGATGCAGTTGAGCTTATGGCAAAAGCTCAAAGCAATTTATTATCGCTGAAATGTGCTGTAGAAGAATTAAAAATTATGATGGAAAATACTGAGCTTGCTCAGGATGATTTTTCTCTGCAGGATAATGCTGCAATATATAATGCCCTTGATAAAGTGGAAAGCCTTGTGGAAAGTCTTTCTCAGGAAAATTATGTTAATGATGACTATATTATTGGGGAATAATATATAAGGGGATTTTTCCCCATCTTTTTTTAAATATTCATTTTTTTTCATTTCTTGATTTATGTTATTTCTTTATCTTAAAAAGTATTGTATTTTATATAAGACAAAAATTGTCTTATATAATTTCGGAGGATTACATGGAAACTAAAATGTTCTGCTATCAGTGTCAGGAAACTGCAGGAAATAAAGGCTGTACAATAAATGGGGTGTGCGGTAAAACTAATGTAACATCTAATTTGCAGGATTTACTTGTTTTTGCAACTAAAGCTCTTTCAGAAGTTTTAAGAGCATCAAGGAAAGAAGGCATTAAAATATCAAAAGAAATAAATCATCTTGTAAGCGAAAATCTTTTTATTACTATTACTAATGCTAATTTTGATGATGAATCAATTAAAAACAGCATTGAAAATACATTTAAAGTAAAAAGGGAAATAATTTCTCAATTAAAAGATATTTCATCATTAAGCGAAAGTGCAAAATATGAAACAGAAAGAGAAAATTATGATGAGGCAGCAAAAACAGTTGGCTTTTTATCAATAGAAAATGAAGATATTAGAAGTTTAAAAGCATTAATAACTTTTGGTTTAAAAGGGTTAACCGCTTATCTGCACCATGCAAATGTTCTCTTAGCAGAAAATGAAGATATTGATATATTTTTACAATCTGCCCTTGCTGATACATTAAGTGATAAGTCAGTAGATGAATTAATAGCATTAACTTTAGAAACTGGAAAATACGGTGTTGATGTTATGGCTTTACTTGATGGAGCTAATACTAAAGCATATGGCAATCCAGAAATAACAGAAGTAAATATTGGTGTCAGGAAAAACCCTGCAATATTAATTTCCGGTCATGATTTAAGAGATTTAGAAATGCTTTTAAAACAGACAGAAGGCACTGGTGTTGATGTATATACTCATTCAGAAATGCTTCCTGCTCATTATTATCCAGCATTTAAAAAATACAGTCATTTTGCAGGCAACTATGGCACTGCATGGTATAACCAGAAAGAAGATTTTGAAAACTTTAATGGTCCTGTGCTTTTAACTACTAACTGCCTTGTGCCGCCAAAAGAAAGTTATAAAGCAAGAGTATATACTACTGGTGCTGTTGGTTTTACAGGCTGCACACATATTCCTGGTAAAATTGGTGAAGAAAAAGATTTCAGCATAATTATTGAGCATGCAAAAAAATGCGATAGTCCAAAAGAAATAGAAACAGGTAAAATTACTGGCGGTTTTGCTCATCATCAAGTATTAGCGTTAGCTGATAAAGTTATAGATGCTGTTAAAAGTGGTGCTGTTAAAAAGTTTGTTGTTATGGCAGGCTGTGACGGCAGACAGAAAAGCCGTTCTTATTATACAGAATTTGCAGAAAAACTGCCTAAAGATACTATAATATTAACAGCAGGATGTGCAAAATACAGATACAATAAACTTAATCTTGGCAATATCGGTGGTATTCCTAGAGTTTTAGATGCTGGTCAGTGTAATGATTCATATTCATTAGCTGTAATTGCATTAAAATTAAAAGAAGTATTTAATCTTGATGATATAAATGAACTGCCAATAGTTTATAATATTGCGTGGTATGAGCAGAAAGCAGCCATAGTTCTGCTGGCACTTTTACATTTAGGTGTAAAAAATATCCATTTAGGTCCAACTCTGCCTGCATTTTTATCACCAAATGTTGCAAAAGTTCTTGTTGAAAATTTTGGCATAGGTGGTATATCATCAGTAGATGAAGATTTAAAAATGTTTTTTGGTGATAGTGCAGAAAGCAGTAATAAAATCACAAAAGATATGTTTATCAGTGATATATTAAAAGCAAGCCCAAAAGCAGAAGCTGTTTTTAAAGAAATGGGTATGATGTGCTTAGGCTGTCCTGCATCTCAGGCAGAATCTCTGCAGGATGCATGTGATGTGCATAATGTATCAGTAGATGAAGTATTAAGCAGATTAAATAAATAAGAGGTAAATTAATGAGTGCTTTTTTAGGGCCGGTTCATTTTATGCTTTATAATAAAATACAAAGGCAGAATGAATTATTAAACGAAATAATCAATGCCAGTGAAGAAAACCACTGGGTAAGTGGTTTAAAAGAGCTGTTAAAAGAAAAATGCGGTGAAAATGAAACTGCACCACTGGAAACTGTAATAGATGAAAGTGCTATCCATAACTGGCTTAATAATCAGGTAAGTACAGCAGAAAGCAGAATGGCTTTTGCCTTAAAGCTTATTTTAGAAAAAGATAACACTCTTATAGATAAAATATCTGATATTTTTTATTCAAATGGGGCAGCAGCAAGGCTTGATTATGCAGATATAATTGTTGCAGAAGAACTTTTTAATGCAGTTAATATGTGCCTGCTTGACGGTATGCCATGCGACGGCGGTATTACTGTGGAAAGTAATGACGGCTCAGAAATTGTGTGGAGCATTAATATGCAGGTGCATACTCCATTTTATGAATCAGCAGGTATCAGCAGTGAAATATTTTTAACATTAAGAGATAAATGGCTTCAGGGCTTTTTTGCAGGAAGTTTTAATATAGACTATGCAAGGCTTTCTGAAAACACATTTAGGATTATGGAAGTATAGTAATGAATAAAATAATAGAAATATTAACAAATGAGCATAAAGAAATATTAAAATTTGTAGAAAAACTTCGCGGTATGTGTCTTGATTTTATGAAATATGATAAAATAGACATAGCAGAGTTTTATAATGCAGTTAATTTTATAAAAACTTATGCAGATGAACGCCACCATCAGAAAGAAGAAGAACTTTTATTTAAAGCTATGGTTGAGCATATTGGTGTAAGGGCAGAAAACATTATAAAATATGGTATGCTTATTGAGCATGATGCAGCAAGATATAATGTTTCATCTTTAGAAAAAGCAGTTGCTGCTTATGAAAAAGACAGAACAGATGAAAATAAACTTGATATTTTATGCTATGCTTTAGCATACTGTGATTTGCTTCGCCGCCATGCTTATAAGGAAGATAATGTGGTTTATCCTTTTGGTGTAAAAAATCTTCCAAAAGAAGTAATCGACAGGTTAGATACTGAAGTAATAGAATACGAAAAGAAATACCTTTAATTTTATTTACTAAAAACTTGTGAAAAAGCCCTGATATTTAATGTATCAGGGTTTTATATTTTATGTTTAATAGTTTATACTATCATGCTATTTGCTGATTGGGGGGGGGGGATAAGGATGTTCAAGTTGGAAAATACTTAAATCATTTTCTTTTTTAATAAACAGCTCCCCATTACAGTGCTGTTCTACAAGCATTTTTGTGAAAAACAGCCCTAAGCCTTCATTAGAAAATCTGTTTTCTCCAAGAGCATAATATGGCTCAAAGAAATGGGATATTTCGTTATCATTTAACTGCACACCATTTCCCTGCACTTGAAGTATAATTTTGTCAGATGTAGTATATAGTTTAATTTTAATTAGACCGTGGAATTTTTCATCTACACACATTTTTTTATAGTTTTGTATAAGCTGATTAACAGTAATAACTATTTTTGTAATAATCTGCCTTAATGCTGCAGGCTCAGACTCTACAATTAAATCAATAGTAGAAATATCTGCATATTTAAGATAATCTATACCATTAATAGTGCATTTCACATCTGATAGGTCAAGCATATCTTTAATAGAAACTAATGCTTCACGCAGAAGTGCAGATATATGAATAGTTTCTGAAACATTATCATTTTTTGCATCAATTATACTTTGGAAAGAGTCTATTATGTTAGACATAAATGTAATATGATGCATAGACTGTTCAACACTTTCTTTAAGATAATCTTCTGTCAGTTCATTATGAGTGTAAGCATCATATATATCCTGCACAGTAATGCCAAGAGCATTTAAAGGCTGTCTCCAGTAGTGGGCAATAGAAATAATCATATCACTCATAGAAATAAGCTTTTCTTGATTTTGGATATATTTTTCTTTTTCCATGCGTTTATTTATTTCGCTTTCAACCAGTTCTGTTAATGACAAGTTGCGTTCTTCGGAATATTTTAATTTAGCAAATACATTAACTTTTGCAAGCAGTTCATTTCCAACAAAAGGTTTTATAATATAGTCATCTGTGCCAAGGCCATAACCTTTTAACCTTTCATTTATATCACTTTTAGAAGAAAGCAGAATAATGCGTATATATTTAAGTTTTTCATCACTTCTGATAGCTTTTAAAACTTCAAAACCATCCATACCGCTCATAGTAATATCAAGAAGAATTATATCAGGCATAATATCAGGCAGAATTTCAAGAGCCATTTCTCCGCTGTCAGCTTCATTAATATTAAATTCGCTGTTCATAAAGATAGATTTAATAAGACCACGAATAACTGGGTCATCATCAACAACAAGGATTTTAGTCTTTTTTTCCTTTTGCTCCATGATTGTGTGGCACTCCCTTAGTTCCATTTTATGAGAATATATACTATCATATTTTTACAAATAATAAAAGTGTTTTTATTAATGCCTGCAAAATATTTTATTGCCTTTTTTGATAATACAATATATTTATAATATATGAATAATAAAGGTTATGAAAATATAGGCTTTGCCAAAATTGACCATGACAGGCAGAATAGGCAGGGCTATCCGGAAGTTATATTTGGTGCTGGCAAAACATATGAGCAGGCAGCCGTTATATTTAAGCGTATTAAAGAAAATGGTAATGCTGCTATATGCACTCGTGCATCAAAAGAAATGGCAGAAGCTGTTATTTCTCTTGTGCCGGAAGCAGAATATATTGAAACGGCAAAAATTGTTATCTATAATAATTCACAAAAAGAGCTTTTGGGGCAGGTATGTATTGCAACAGGCGGTACATCTGATATTCCTGTGGCGGAAGAAGCAGCAGTTATTTTAGAAGCATATGGAAGTAAGGCTGTAAGGCTTTATGATGTAGGTGTTGCAGGTATTCACAGACTTATGGATAATGTGGATATTCTTAGAAACTCAAACTGTATTATCGCTGTTGCAGGTATGGAAGGTGCTCTGCCTTCTGTTATTGCAGGGCTTGTAGCTGTTCCTGTTATAGCTGTTCCTACATCTGTAGGTTATGGTGCAAATCTTGGTGGTATTGCTGCACTGCTTGGTATGCTTAATTCATGTGCATCTGGAGTTAGTGTAGTAAATATAGATAATGGCTTTGGTGCAGCAAATCAGGCACATTTAATTAATATGCTCTCAGTAAAAGGAAGTGTGAGTAAATGAATACAGTGTGGATTTTAGATGAAATAAATAATATCAGCCAAATTGGTATGACAGTTAACGGTATTACAAGGCTTGCTTTTTCAGAAGATGATATGAAAGCAAGGGCATATCTAAAAAAACTTATAGACAATATAGGCTTATACTATAGAGAAGATACTTTTGGCAATATGTTTGCATTATATAAACCATCTGGGGCAGAAGGGCAGATAATAGGCACAGGTTCACATATTGACACTGTTCCAAACGGTGGTAAGTATGATGGTCTTTTAGGTGTTATTTCAAGTTTAGCAGCTATTAAAACTATAAAAGAAAAAAATATTCCGATAAGCCATCCATTAGAATTAATTGTTTTTCAGGCAGAAGAATCAAGCCGTTTTGGACATGCGACTATGGGCAGCAAAATTATGTCAGGCAAATTTGAAAATTATGTTCAGTGGGAGCAAAGTGTTGATAATAATGGTATATCTCTTGTGGATGCTATGAAAAAAGCAGGGTATAACTTTTATGACATTAATAAAAGTGTTGTAGAAAAAGATAGATATAAAGCATTTGTTGAACTGCATATAGACCAAAGCAAAACAATGAAATATGAAGATAAGCCAGTGGCTGTTGTAGATGGTATTGCTGCACCATTAAGAGTAAAAGTTATTATTCATGGAGAAGCTGCCCACTCTGGCTCTACCGCTATGCGTTACAGGAAAGATGCACTTGTTATAGCAAGTGAACTAGTGCTTGCTGTGCGTAATTTATCTCTTGCTTATGATGAAAGAAATGCTATTGCAACTGTTTCTAAACTGGATATTTCCCCATCAGTTATTAATGTAGTGCCCGGCACTGTTGTTATGTATATTGATATAAGGGGCATAAACAGCAAAACTATTGATGAACTTTTTGGCTTAATCAGGGCAGAATCTTCAAAAATTGCTCTCAGATATAAAGCATCATGCGAAATTGAGTTAATATCATCTGAAAAACCTTGTATGTTAAATAACTATGTTTCTGATATTATAGAAAAATCGTGTCAGGAATTAAATATGCCTTATATGCATACAATAAGCGGTGCAGGTCATGATGCAATGAATATGGCAGAAATTACTGAATGCGGTATGATATTTGTAAAAAATGACAGCGGTGTAAGTCATCATCAGAATGAAGAAATATTAAAAGAAGATATAGAGCATGGTGCTCGCCTTTTATACCAGACATTAAAAAATTTAGCTAAGTAGGTGTGTTATATGAAATACTACTATTTTCATGGATACGGCAGCTCACCAAGTGCCTGTAAAGCAGAAGCAATGCGTGAAATATTAGGGGCAGAAAATGTATCTGCACCAGATTTTAATGTATCTCCAGAAGAAGCATCAGATTTATTTGATAAACTTATAGATGAAATAAGCTCAAGTAATGAAGAAGTATGTATTATAGGCAGTTCTCTTGGTGGTTTATATGCTCTTTATATAGCAACAAAAGCAAACTGTAAAACTATACTTTTAAACCCTGCATTAGTACCTATGGTAATTGTTCCAAAAGTTACAGATGAAATACCTGTTTCTGCAGTTGTGATTGCTCAAAAGCTTTCCTTATATACTTATGAGCATTATAATAAAGAAAATGTTTCTGTATGGGTTACTGATGACCCGCTTATAAACCATAATGTTTTAACAAAACCTTATTTTTATAAAGGTGTAAAAGAATATATTGAGTTTGGTAAAGAAGCTGCTTCAGGTCATGAATTTATTGGTTTTAAGAATGTTTTTGAAAAATATATTAAAAATCATAAGTAGTGCATTACTTTTTTTAATATTCTGCCACAATTCTTTTGCTGCAAGCCGTGTATTAAGCGGCGAATTTATTTCGCTTATTGCATCTTTAAATATTTTAGCAGATGTAAATAAGGATAAAAAGATTATTCGTGTTAACCTTAGAAACTGTCAGCAGGAATCAAGTTTTTCTGTAGATAAAAGTATCAGGCAGATGATAGTTTCTGAATATATTTCTGCCTATGCAGTTGCAGGGGGCAGCAAGTTATATGTATATAATATGCAGAACGGAAAACTTGTTAAGTCATTTGATGATTTTTTAAGAAGTGTATATCTTATAAGTCAGTCAGATATGGGGCAGTTTATTGCAGCTAGTGACGGTATAACAGTTGGTCTTTACCAGTTTAAAAAAGAAGGGCTTGTGCGTCTTTACTCAAAAGAGTTTGCTATGGGTATAGCTGCAGTTTACCCAGATATAGAATCAAACCTTTTATATGTTATTGAAAGGAACGGCAGACTTTCTGTATGGACATTTTCAGGCAAACTTCAGAAAAATGTTACACTTTCAAATCCTGTTACATCTATGATTTTTGATGACAAAACAGGTAAATTTTTAGCATCATCTAATACTGGGTTATACAGTATTTCAAAAGATGATTTTACTATGGAAAAAATACTAAATGGTAAAATCTTATCAGTATTTATAGAAAATTTTTCAAGCAGGCTTGAAGTAATGACTGATTTAGGCTTTACTGTGTATGATTATCCTTCTATGCGGCCTGTTATTGCTCTTGATGGTGCAAATGGCGGCATAATAAAAAGTGATGGGGCAAATTTTGCAGCTTTCAGTGGTTTAAATTATATAAAAATATATGATTTAAAGAAGAATATTCATGTAGGTACTATTGCAGTAGACAGCCTTGGAGTAGTTAATTTTTATCCGCCGAATGCTCTTTACGGCACAAATATTTCAGCATCTTTTATAGCTGCAGCTGCAGGCTCTGCTGTGGAAAAGCAGGAATATAATAGAGATAAAGTATGTGCTCCAATTGCTGCAATGGTTGCAGGGATTTACAGTCCAGAGAATATGGATATTAGAAATGTGCAGATAGATGAAGTTGATGAAATATATGATGTATCAACACCGCAGGTAAAAGAGCCTGCTCAAGTTAATGGTCCACAGATTTCTTTTAAAGACGGCAGCCTGTATGTGCCGGAAGTAAATGAAGTGGGGCAGGTGGCAGATGTAAATGTAAATGATAATACAATAGAACCAAATGAACCAAATGATATTTCATCACCTGATGTAAAAAAAGTAAAAGATATTGAAGACTTAATGGCATCTAAAATTCCTAGCTGGGTAGCAAATAGAAAAAATCTTCCTAAAAACAATGCAGTAGGAAATGGAAATACTGAACAGGAAGCATTACTTGCTGCAAAATCGCAGCTTAAAAATAATATTGTAAGGCAGGTTTTAGGTGATTTAGTCCGCGAGAAAGAAATATCTTCTGTTGATAATATTGAAAGTAAAAAACGGATACTGTGGCAGGCAGCAGCAAAAGCAGTAAACAGTTTAGACAGTAAAATATTTACACAAGATATATGGGTAACTCCAGCAGGTCAGTATTTTATACATTTAGTGATGGATAATAAAACTCTTTCTGAAAAAGGAAAAGAATATTTAAATGAAGAAATAAAAAAATACTATTCTACCGATTTTGAAAACTATATGCAGGAAAAGCCTGTTAGTTTAGAATAATGGTAATGGGAACTTAGTTAATTTATTCTTTATTTTCAAATTCAGTCCAGCTATACATTTATGTTTCCTTTCTATTCGGCTGGGAAATGCTTGCATCGCAAAAAAACACTCTCCATGAATTTGAAAAACTATGCTCTGCCGAAGCAAGTTCGTCTATCGCTCACTAGACAGCTCGTTCTGTCCCTTTATTGTCATACTGAGCCTAAAAGGCGAAGTATCTAAAAAACAAATAATTTAAATATATTATTCACTATTGCAATATATATCATTTAGATTTTTCGCCTTTAAAATCAGGCTCAAAATGACTTATAGTGTGAAAACAGTGTGTCAATACTGAGCTTGAAATATAGGGAAATATCTTAATTTATCTTTTATTTTTAAATTCAGTCTAGCTATACATTTCTATTTCCTTTCTATTCGGCTGGAAAATGCTTGCATTGCAAAAAAAATACTCCCCATAAATTTGAAAAACTATGCTCAGCCGAAGCAAGTTCGTCTATCGCTCACTAGACAGCTCGTTCTGTCCCTTTATTGTCATACTGAGCCTAAAAGGCGAAGTATCTAAAAAACAAATAATTTAAATATATTATTCACTATTGCAATATATATCATTTAGATTTTTCGCCTTTAAAATCAGGCTCAAAATGACTGCAATATAAAATTTTGGATAAGTATATTTACTTATTATTTAATATAAACTTAATAAATTTTTTAATTTCTGGCAGTTTTGCTGTCTGCACTTTATCTATTAATATTAATGTAAATTTATCAAGTACATTTAATGGTCTGTATTCCAGTTTTAAATAATCAAGAGCTTCGCATGTTTTGCTTTCCATAGAGCATGGCACAGCAAGACAGGCATATTTTGCCATAGATATAAGTTCATAAGTGCCAACAAGTTTATATGTAAACATTTCAACACCTGCAGCTAAGTCGCATAATATAGAGGCAACTGCTGCAGCCTTTGCACAGTCATTTTTAAAAAGACGGCAGCAGTATTGTCTAACTTCTTTATGCTCGTCCTGTTTATAAAGCCTTTGGCTTTCTTCACTGAAACATTCCATACTTATAGGCTCTATCAGGTAATATTTTTCAATATCTGGATAAACTGCCACAAGATGAGGCAGCGGTGAGCTGTAATCTATTCCACTTACTAATATTTTCAGCTCCATAGAACGCATTGTTCTTGCAATCAGATTTATAAAAGACTGCTTTGTATTAATATCTTTTTCACTCATAACTTATTTAGGTTACCCATCGCTCCATAAACTCATAGTGTTTAATAAGTTAAGATTCTTCACTTTGCTCAGAATAGACACTAGGTATGAAGTATTATTATATTGTAAAAACTATAAACATTATGTCATACTGAACCTGCAAGGCGAAGTATCTAAAATGTAAAATTGTAATAATTTAAGCAGGTATCACAAATTATATCTTATATTAAAACATCTTATGTAATTCGTCAATCTTTTTACAGGCATTTTCATACATATCCTGCTGCCTGCCTGTTAAATATTTATTATCCATATTTGATTTATTATTTACTGCATCAGCTAATGATGGCACATCAGCATCACCATTTCCACCATTTATACTGCCTGTATTCTCACTGTTTCCAGACTTATTATTTCGTGGTGTAAATGAGCTTGTTTTAATAGATTTTTCTATATCTGGCAGCACATCACTCATAAGGTCAGTAATAATATCATCAGCAGTTTTAAGAGCAGCTCTTTCTGCATCTGGGTTATATGAAACATTTCCTTTATTTAAAGCAGGCAGTGGCTTAGATGCAAAATATTCTGGTGCACTGCTAAATTTATCTAATATTGTAGGCGGAGCATCAACATTAGGCACAATATTTTCATATCCTGCTGCATTTTCAGCATTAGTATTCTGTGAGCCTGCACTATCTTTTTTAATATTATATTTTTTATTTTTAGAAGGTATTCTTCGCATATCTTCTATTAATTTATATGGGTCATAAACATTATTTACAAATTCTTTATTCATCATTCTTCTAACAGGTTTATCTGCCGTTTCTTTATTATTATCCATCTGGTTTTTAATATCAGCTAATTTTTCAGGATTACTTTTTATATCATTTGCAGAATGAATTAATGTTTCCAGTCCATTTTTACCCTGAGCCATATTCTTCAGCTTATTAATCATACCTTTACCTGCATTTTTATTTGCAGCTACAGCTTTTGCATATTTTTCTGGAGCCATAAGTATTGCTTTTTCTTTAATTTCAGGGCTTATATTAGGGTTTTCAAGTGCTGCCAGCCTTGCAGCTTCTTTTATAATATTATCTGGTTCGGGTACCCACCTTTCAGGAAAAAGTTTATTTAATTTTTCCTGAGGAATATTAGGGTGTTTGTAAGCTGTATGTTTTACAAGGGGGTTTTTATCATCGGATAGTTCAGCAATAGCTTTTGGTGGAGTTTTAGGGTTTGCAGCAAGCCCCATACGCACACATTCATCTGGGTTATTTACATTATAAAGTATTTCATCTATAGATAAGCATGGGTTTGACATATATTTTTTATTAAAATCGCAGTCCCTGTTTTTGCCTGCAGATATTTTTCTCATAATTTCAGATGTAACAGCAGGGTTTTCAAGCATATCACTGTGCAGCCCTGAATAGTTGCTTAAATCTTCCATCATATCTTTAGAAATAGAAGGATTTTTAGCAAGTGCTTTTAATACATTATTTGATTTATCTTTTGCAAGGTGTTCTAAAATATCAGGTGGAGTGTTAGGGTTTTCTGCAACAGCAGCCCTGACTGCTTCATCATCTGATGATGCTTTTTCCCGCAGCATATTAGGGTCTGCTGATTTATTTTTTAAAGCATAAGTCTGCACAGGTGTATTTGCAAGTTCATTAATATACTCCCTTGCAAGCTGCGGATTTTCTGCAATAATTTTTAAAAGTTCATCATCTTCTGGAAACCCATTTTTTATATTTTCAAAGTATTTTTTTGCAGCATTATCTAATACTTTTCGTTCAGTTTTTTCTTCAGGACTCATCATATAGTTATCTATTTTATCTTTAATATCAGGGGCACTTAATGCAGCAAGTCCTAACGATGTGCCTAAAAGTGCAGCTGCTGCAAGCTTTTTTGCTGTAGATAGTGGCTTTTTAGGTGTGTCTTTTGCAATATTTGTTTTAGTTTCCTTAACAGGTTCTTTTTTCTCGTGCATTATATCATTACTGCTTTTAGTCTCTTTCATATTAGAAAGGCTTGCAAGCATATCATCTTTTTGTTTTGCTGTATATTCTTTTTTTATTTCTTTATTTTCAGCAGGCGGTATTTCTGGCTGTTTATCTTCTGCCTTTTTATTATTTTCTTTTTCCTGCTCTTTTTCCTTTTCCTTTTGTTTTGCTAAATATTCATTTACTATTTTAGATGTGTCTTTTTTGTTTATCCCTGCTACCACATAGCCTGGAAAAAGCTGATACACAGTAGGGGATAGTCCTTTTTTCTTTAAAAGCTGTTCAACCATATCTATATCTTTTGATGGCACAATTAAGGCTGAAGCTGGGTTTGTATTGGCATTATTTTCATTTACAAGGGTAGGGATAAGGTCTTTTTCTATTAAGTTATTCCATTCTTTTGAGGCATTTTTACCAAAAGGCTTATCAACTGCGACAGCAACATACCCAGAATCATGGATAGTATCATACATTTCAAATTTCTGAGTGTTTTTTGATACCCCTTTTTCTGATAATTTTGTTTGTAAGCCAAACCTGTTAAAGCTGTCGGTTACATCATCTACAAATTTGCCATTGCTTTTAAAGAGCATAAGCATTTACTCCATATACTACATATAATAAAACCCTGCTTAATATTATAAGCAGGGGATTGTTTAAAATTATTTACCAGAAAGCTCTTTATATATACCTATATATAAGTCAGCTGGAATAGACCATGAATAATCTTTTTGCATAGCCTGTTTTATCATATTATCCATATGTTTTGGTCTGTCAAAATAAGTAGATACTGCCCAGCCCATAGTGTTATAGAGAGCCTGTGGGTCAATATCATAAAATTTAAAGCCTGTGCCAGTGCCGTTATATTCATCATACTGGTCAATAGTATCATCAAGACCGCCAGTAGCACGCACAACAGGCAGTGTACCATATACCTGACTATAAAGCTGGTTTAAACCGCATGGCTCATAGAGGGAAGGCATAAGGAAAAAATCACTTCCTGCTTCTATTAAGTGGGAGCGTGCTTCATCATAGCCAATGTATGCACCAATTCTTCCTGGGTATTTTGCAGGAAGTCCGCCAAAATACCATTGTGCATCTTCATCGCCAGAGCCTAAAATAACCACCTGACACACCATAGAATTAACAGCTTTTTCAACAGCACCTGCTAAAAGTCCTAGTCCTTTTTGTGCAGCAAACCTGCCAATAAAACCAAAAAGCGGCACATTTGGTGCATCATTTAAATCAAACATTTTTTGCAGTGCTTTTTTATTTGCTTTCTTGCCTGCTTTATATGTTTTAATATCGTATTGTTTGGGTATTAATTTATCAGCTGTCGGGTTCCATACTTTTGTATCAATACCGTTTAATATACCGCATAAATCAGCAGAGCGGCTGCGTAAAAGGTCATGAAGACCACCAGAGCCAACAGGTCCCATTATTTCATGAGCATAAGTAGGGCTTACCGTTGTGATTTTATCAGCAAAAGCAATACCGCCTTTTAATATATTTAATCTGCCAAAAGATTCAAATGCACCTGCATTAAAATCCTGCAGGTATATTTTTGCATAGTCAAGAACACTTGTATCAAAGCTGCCTTGATAGCCAATATTATGTATAGTAATAACTGAGCGAGTACCCCAGAAAAATGCATCTTCACCGCATTTAAGGTAATATGGTATAAAACCAGTCTGCCAGTCGTTAGTGTGTATTATATCTGGCTGAAAGTTTAAATCTTTTGCAAGCTGCATAGCAGCACGGCAGAAAAAAGCATATCTGTATGGGTTATCAGAATATTCCCCAGTGCTTTCATGATAAATTCCTGGCCTGTCAAAATATTTATTAAACTCTATGAAATATACATCATTGCCATAAGGCTCTGTAGTGTGGTATACACTATACCATTCTTCACAGTTGCCCATATGCACACATGCCATATCCATAACTTTTTTCAGCTTGTATTTTTCCCTGTTTACTTTAGAGTAAAGGGGCATAACAGATTTTACTTCAATCCCTTTACCTGCTAATGCTTTTGGCAGTGCAGAAGAAACATCTGCCAGACCGCCTGTCTTTGCATAAGGCTCTATTTCACTTGCAACAAATAAAACTTTAATATTACTCATATTACCCCCTCAAGTTACAGTATAATATTAAGAATAACATATATATTTTTATATTACAAGGCTATATAGAACAGCATTATCTCTATTATTTTATAAAATACTTATAAATATTTAATAATAAAAATAAAATGTTTTATAAAATTAAAAACTGGTTTTTAAAAATAGTATTTAATATATTTTTACTTCTGCTGTTTGACACTTACTGTAATATTTATATTGCAGATACTTCGCCTAGAAGGCTCAGTATGACATAACTACAATGGTATGCAGCAATAACCGCCCATTGTCAATTCTGAGCAAAGCGAAGAATCTAAGAAAAAACAAATTGCAGTAACATATAAATTTTTAATTTTTTATAAATTCCTTATTATAAAGCGAATAACAATAATGAGATTATATCTACATATTATATAGACATTAAAAAATAAGCTTATTTTTAAAGGTTTAGTATGATTGATTTTTTGTTTATTATATAATATTTTGATTTTAATAATATCTATAATAATTTAAAAGATATATAATAATATATATGTAGATTTTGTTATGGTTAATCTAATATTTATTATTTAATTGGTATTACAAGATAAAATAGATAAATAAAAAGTTGTTATATTATTAAATATATAAAATCTACTAATTTAGTATATAACTTATTAAATATTTTAAAAAATATAACGATGTTACATATAAAAAAATAAGTTTTTATAGAAATAAAATATTTAAGCAGATTTATAGAAATGTCCCATTTATACAGACTTACAGGATATTTTTATAAAAAGATAAAAAAGGTATAAATATATGATATGATATATTTTAATATATTTATACATAATAAGATTAAAATATTAATAAATATTAACAAATTAAGTAAATATGTTATATATCCATTATTTATACACAAATTATTCTTGCAAATAATTCCTAGTGCATATATATAGTATAGGTAGTAGAAAATAATTTAATGGAGGATATTATGGGAAAAGAAACTAATGTTTTAAAACCATTAGAAGAAAGCTCAGTATCAAGGCGTTCCTTTATGAAAGGTGCAGCAGCTCTTGGTGCTATGGCTGCTATGTATGGCTGCTCTAAAGATGGCGGCTCAGATATTATATACGGGGGGGGGAATGTTACTGTTGATGGTATAACATCAGATGACATATACTATACAGAAAACCCAGTGTATCGTTATGGTACATCTACTCACAACTGCGGCGGCCGCTGCATTATTAGAGCACAGGTTACACCAGACGGTCGTATTGTTCGTTTTCTTACTGATGAAACTAAATATGCTTATGATGGCACATCTATTGATAATGACCATCCAAATACAACTCAGGCTAGAGCATGTGCTAGATGCCGTGCTTATAAAGGCAGATTATACCATCCAGGACGCTTAAAATATCCATTAAAACAAACTAAAGAACGCGGTGATGTTACAGGCTTTCAAAGAATTACTTGGGAGCAGGCTTTATCAGAAATAGCTGCAAGATTAAAAGCTGTTCAAGGCAAATATGGTGCAGAGGCTTTTCACCCAATTTATGCCTGCGGTAATATTGCTTCATCATTCCAAGGTGGTTCATATACTGGTTTATTTGAAGTTAATGACTTTGGAACAATTTCTCCAGCACTCCGTTTATTAGGTGGTGCATCTGGTTATACTTCCGATTATTCTTTCCACCAAGGCTCTTATATGGGTGGTTATGGAACAGCATATTCTGGTATGATAAATATGAGCCCATCTCCAGAATTTCTTGATAGAAAAATGCATTTTGTAATGTGGGGCTCTAATATTCCTACAACTCATAATCCTAAATCTTTTTCATGGACAAAAGGTATCGAAAATATGAAACGCCATGGCGGCACTGTTAAATTTATTGGTCCAGAACTTTCAGAAATAGGTATTGCTCAAGCAAATGAATGGATACGAATTAAACCATATACAGATGTAGCTTTAATTTTAGGTATGTTATACCATATGTTAGATTTAACATTTGATAAAGATACTGGAGCAATAAAAAATGGTGGTCTTGATGTAAATTATCTTGACCAAATGGTTTATGGTTTCTTTGAAACTCCAGAATACTGGAGAAATACTGAAAATGGGACTATATCTTTAACCAAACCGTCTGATGAAACAAATTATGTTTATGTTGCTGCAATTCCTGCTGGTCAGTCATTCTCTGCTTATATTATGGGTGATGATGATAGATTAACAAAAGCCAAATATGCTGCAACTAACTATATGGCTTCCCAGTTTGCTGGAAAACCAAGAAATACATCTGTTGCTAATTTTACATTTGCAGATATTGCTAACACTAAATATGACTATAAAAAAAAGATGAATGTTGCTAAAAAACCAGAATGGGCAGAAAAAATTACTGGTGTTCCTAAAGAAAAAATTGAAGAATTAGCAGAATTTTATCTGCAATGTGCAAAAGATAAAACTCCAGTTTACAATGAATGGGCTGGTGGTCAGTTAAAACAAAATGACGGCACTATCACACTTTATGCTTTGCAGACTCTTTTAATTATATCTAAAAACTGGGGTATTACAGGAACTGGTATTGCTAACAATGCAATAGGTGTTTCTAAAACAGCAGACCCTAACGAAATTAAAGCTTCTTTACTTCGCCCAGCAGCATGGGATGATGGCACAATTGCTAAAATGGGACCACACCCAAAAATTTCTGTTACTCAGTGGCATAATGCTATAAAAATGGCTTTCAGCAAAGAGTTAGCAGATAATGGTTATGTTCCAAACATTCCAGACTGGGTAAATGCAAATGGAAAAGGTAAACCGAAATATATTGCTGGTAAAAAAGGACAGGTTTATTTTGATGATGGTGGTGTTAAATCTCTTGTAAACCGTCAAGGCATTACTGGTGTAGGTAAAGATAACCCGACAACATTTACTGTAAATAATGTAAAAGTAACAATGCCTGATGGCTCAGAAAAAGTTGTTACTCATGAATATTATAATTTTAAAGAAAATAAGATTTCAACTGGTGGAACATTAATTGACCAAACTGATAATGTTACATTTTCAGGTTTCCGCTTTATATTAAACTCTGCTGGTAATATTCCTATGAATCAGCATGCAAACACAATTGATTCTGCAAGAATGTATAAAGCACTTCCTACTCATGGTTATGGTCAATATCAGGCGGAGATGGCTGATGCGTTTTATCTTGTTACTTTTGATAACTTTATGTCACCAAGTGCAAGATATTCTGACTATGTATTACCTGCGAAAACTACTTGGGAGCAGGAAGACTTTGTTACTATAGAAAACAGCGGAACTCTTTATGTAGATTCAGTTATTCCAGGACCTGGTGAATCAAAATCAAGCTGGGATTTTGTTAGAGAGTTAATTTATCATTATGGTGGTAAAGCTGAAGCTGTTAAATTTACAGGTTTACAGTCTAACAGCTCATTTAGAGATGTTGTTCAAAAACAATATAATGAAAAAGTTAAAACTAATGCTCAAAGTCCATATTATGGCAAAACTTGGGAAGAATTTCTTGAAAAACCTATAACTCACGCAAAACCTAATACAGAAAGAGCTGATATGGTAACTAATAGTATCAGAACAGCTTATGAAGCAAAACAAGCAATGGATGCATTCTATCCTAATGTTAAAACTGCTGACTGGTCAAATGACAGCGGTGTGTTTGGCTTTGGTAACGACTTATGGGATACAGGTATTCACAGTTTTGCTGAAATAGAAAGCTGCCCAAAACAAACTGGTATGTTTCAAGTTTATTCTGGTACACTTGTATGGCGTTATGAAAACTTATACAGTAAATGGCATGGTTATCTGCCAAAAGAAAAACAAGGTCAAATCAATAAAGATGAAGAAGGCGACCCAATTGCTTATCCAATTCCTGTATATTTTAACTATCAAGACCATTTTAGAGTTGCTTATGGTTTAGATACTAATGATAAATTAAATGGCAGATACTTACTTACTACTACACATGACCGTTTCCGTGCTCACTCATCGCAGGCAGAAAACCCTTATTTGAGAGAACTTACTCACAGAACAATAGGTGGAGCTTTATACTCTGGTAATGACAGTGGTGCTTATGCAGTTTCTAATGGCGATAATATAACATTCCCTGCACTTAATACTCTTATTGGAGAAGATGGTAAACCAGTTGCTGGTGCAGAAAATAGAGCAAGTTATGCAGATATCTGGGTAAATGATAGTGATTTTGCTGACTTTAATGATGGTGATTTAGTTAAAGTTTCTAACGAAATCGGTGCAGTATACTGCACAATCAGAAAAACAGCTCGTTGCGTTCCTGGATATGTTGGCCTGCACCAAGGCTGCTGGGTAGACTTCCGTGGTGATATCAATAATAAAGATTCTTTAATTGATGTTGGTGGTAACTGTAATACATTAATGCCATCTACACCATCACGCTTAGACCATGGTAATGGTGTTCAGTCTGCTATGGTAAAAATTGAAAGAGTATAATGGGAGGACTTAATCATGCAATTAGGATTTTATTTTGACCAAACAAGATGCATAGGCTGCAATGCTTGCACAGTATCATGCAAAGACTGGAACCAAGTAAACCCTGGTCCTGTCCGTTGGAGAAAGCAGGAAAATCATGAAAAAAACAATGGTGTATCAGTTTTTGAAAACTTAACAATGAGCTGTAACCATTGTGAAGAACCAGCATGTATGACTGCATGTGCTGCTAATGCTATTACAAAAACAGATAAAGGAATAGTTATCGTAGATAGAAATAAATGTCAGGCATTAAAAGCCTGCATTACTGCATGTCCATTTGCAGCACCTCATATTGCTGATGATTTACAAGAACCTAAAAAAGGTGAAAACTGGGTTGTTGACCACCCTATGCAAAAATGTAAATACTGCTGGGAAAGAATTGAAGACGGCAACTCACCTGTATGTGTATCAGCTTGCCCTGTTAGAGCATTAGACTATGGTGATATTGATAACTTGCAAAGAAAATATCCTGATGCAGTTCGTATGAATAAAGCAGATTTTCCTTATGCTTATGTAAATAATACTAATGATACTAAACCATCATTTTTTATTAAAAAACGCACTAATTTAGTTGTCAGTGAAGTAAAATAATAAGGAAACAAACATAAACAATATAAAAGGGGCGTATGCCCCTTTTTATGAAATGGGGATATAATGAATTCAGGAATAGAAAATATAGATGTAGATATGCATAAGGGCAGAGAAGTTATTTATGCTACTCTTTCTAATATCTTTTTAAATATGCCTTCTAATGAGCTTTTTGCAAATGTTGAGGCAGTCTTTTCATCATTTGAATTAGAAGATAGTGCTGATAAAATGATGAAAGATGGCTTAAAAGCTATGCAGGATTTTATTAAAAACAGAAATGCATTAAGTGAGGAAGAAAAAAAACAGTTTGATGACAAATTTCTTAATGATTATACAAGGCTTTTCTGTTTAAGTGACTCTGTACCTGTTGCTGAATCTATATATTTATCTCCTTCACACTTAACCATGCAGGAAGAAACAGGAAAAGTATTTTATATATACAAATCCTGTAATTTTGATATGAAACACACTTCAAACGAACCACAAGACCATATAGCTTATGAGCTTATGTTTATGTCATACATTTCAAAAGGTATTGCACAAAATATAGCAAAAGGTGATATGGAACAGGTGAACAGCCTGCTGCATTTACAAAAAATGTTTTTAGAAGAACACCTTTTAAAATGGGTGGAAATGTTTAGTAAATCAGTTATCGGCTTTGCTGAAAGTGTAAGTTTCTATGCACCTGTATGCTATTTTATGATGGGCTTTCTTAAAGATGATTTTGAAATGATAAAGGAAAGTTTATCTTAAGTTAATATTAAACAAAAGGAGTTATGCCTATGAAAAGGCTGATGTTATATACATTAACATGTTTGTTAGCGTTATCTATTCCAGCTTTTGCTTATGTAGGTGATGCATATGTTACACCAGACTCATGGAGTAAGCATGTAAATGCCAACGGTATCAAAGCAAGTCTTAACGGCTTAGATTTTGGTGATGCAGGGATATTAAAAATAGGGTTAACAACAAGAGCCACAATGAAATTTGGCG
>CAJUJZ010000023.1 GCA_910586745.1 uncultured Mucispirillum sp.
TATACATATATTAAAATTTTCCGTGAAACATTTTTTAAGAATATTTCCGTGAAACATATATTGATTGATTTTATCGGATAAAATTTTATATAAAAAAAGGGAGTTTGAAACTCCCCTTATAACATATTAAATATTGCGGTCAATACAGAACAATACAGAACTATAAGTAAATTTTTCTACTCGGTTCATTAGAAGTTATTATTTTCAAGTATTTACATTTCTTAGCAAATTCTTTCAACTCTTCAAGATTATCTGTATTAATCTGTCCTTCAAACATAATATAAGATACTTCACTTTTATATTCTGCCAGGAATTTAGACTTAATATTATTAATTCTCTGTGGTGTCATATTAAATTTTCTTGCAACAGTAGCAGGCTGCTCACGATTGCAAAATAAGTCAATTAATATTAATTTAGTTTGTTCTGAATATTTCTTTTTTAAAAAGAATACTTCTAATTCTTTAAGTGTATATCCAGCTACATTTACATTCATTATTTGATTATCCATCATATTCTTTCCCATTGTATAAATTTATTTTCTTTAATATTGAAGTTATTAATAATATTCATATCTAACATTATCTTAAAAGAATTTTCAATATCCTTTCTAAAGTCCGCTATTTTTTTGTTTGAGCCTAAATAATCATATATAGTTTCTATTTTATAAGAGTGTATGCCTTTTGATTCAGATAATATAAAAGAATATATCCATGCAGTTATTCCAGCTTTCTTTGTGTTTTGAACAGCTTTTTTAACATCAAGATTATTCCATGCAAATGCTTTGTTGGAATATAAAAATAAACTGTTTTTATTTATTCTGAATGAATAAACTTCACCATCAAAAGCAAATTCTTCTAGTAAGTGTAATGTTATTTCATTTATTTTGTTATCAGTATTTTGCATAATATGTCTGATTATATCATTTTTTAAGACTATTTTAATATTACTTTGTATTAATCTATTCATGGCAGTATAAAGCCATTCATACTGATGTTTTGAAAAAGATTCATAACCTAACTCTTTCAATAATTGATACCTGGTTATCTTTATGTAATCATCACCATCACTTCCGCCAGCTTTTTTTACAAGCAGCATATATAAATCTTGTTCCTCCATCGTAAGTAAAGGACCATTATAAAATAAGTCATAATGCGGTGGTGTGTTTAACTGAATCCATCTTCCTTGGGTATGTTTCTCTTCGATAGAAAGATTTTTCTTCCTGGGTGCAAAAACAGAGGTTTTTGCTAATATATTTGGAAATGGAACTAAATTTTTTTGAGATATGTCAGGTATATTTGTAATAATTTCTATAACTTTTCGTTCTTCTAATTCTTTTGTATCAACAAAAGAATCATCTCTTTCATTAATAATTTCATCTTTGATTTTTATTATTGCACGCTGGAAACCTGTTTGGTCAAATTTATACTTATCTCTTATTAAATCAACTCTTTTTTTATATTCTTCACTTTCCTTTGGTGTTAGACCTTTTTTTGTCATTCCGTTTCTCCAATTTTATCCGATAAAATTCAAGACTATATCAGCTGCATATATACACACTTATTAATGTATTATTGTAATATAATACCATAAATTGTCTTGACATTTCAATAAAATTTTTATAAATATAACTGTTTATAAATGTTTATAAATATTTATATAGAAAAAATCAAGGATTAATTTATATGCAGAATGATAATGGAGAGTTAACCAGGCAAAGAGAATTAATAAATAGAGCATTTGGAAGTGATTTTTTCAAATATTTTAATGATGATAAAGTAATAGAAATAATGCTCAATTCTGATGGTAAATTATGGATAGATAAATTAGGCGAGGGTATGAGCTGTATAGGCAGCATACCAGCGTCAAAAAGCATTGTTGCAATCAATGCAATAGCTAGTATTCTAAAAAAAACAGTCAATTATGATAATCCAATTTTAGAGGGTGAATTTCCAATTGACAATTCAAGATTCGCTGGACAAATTCCCCCAGTTGTTCCAGCCCCTACCTTTGCAATAAGAAAAAAAGCTAAACTTGTATTTACATTAGAAAATTATGTAGAGCGTGGAATAATGACAGAAAATCAGATGAACGCCATAAAAGAATCCATTAGAAATCATGAGAATATTGTAATAGTTGGTGGAACATCATCTGGAAAAACAACATTAACTAATGCTTGTATTGATTATATGAGTAAAATTGCAGATACAGAAAGAATTGTTATTATTGAAGATACTGGAGAAATACAGTGTAATGCTGTTAACTCTGTATTATTTCATACATCACTAAATGTTACTATAACTGATTTATTAAAAACAACACTTCGTATGCGTCCAGACAGAATTATTATTGGTGAAGTTCGTGACCATACTGCATTAGATTTATTAGACGCATGGTCTACTGGTCATTCTGGTGGAATCTCAACAATTCATGCCAATAACTCTAAACAAGCACTTGAACGAATTGAGGGACTTGTGACTCGTCACCCTTACGCTCCGAAAGATATTAAAACAGTAATAGCCAGTGCTGTTAATCTGATAGTTAATATCAGAAAAACAGGGACTACTAGAAAGGTAGAAGAAATAATTAAAATTCATTCTTTTAACCATCAAAATGGTGAGTATGAATTTGATTATATATAAGTAAAAAATTAAAAGGAGAAGATTATGAAAAAAACATTTTTACTTATTTTATGTATGCTGTTTTGTGCAAATATAGCATACGCTGGTAATAACGCTTTACCATTTGAAAGTGCATTATCAACTATTTCTGACAGTTTATCTGGTCCAGTTGCAATGGCAATAGGTGTTGCTGCTTTTGCTGTTGCTGGTATTGCTTATTTATTCGCACCAGATATGAATAATATTGTTAAGGGTTTAATGGGTGTATGTATTGCTCTTGGTATTGTTTTTGGTGGCAAAGCAATGATAGACTTATTATTTAAACCATCTTCAACAGGCTGTGTTATTACTATTGCAGCAAATCAAGACAACAATAAAATTTTATCGGATAAAATTTTATATGAATAAAATATTTCGCTTTGGTTGGCGACATCTGCTTTTTTTAGGAGCAGATAGAGAATTAACCATATTCTTATCGTTATTCTGTGGAATAATTATATTTTATTCATTTAATATTATTGTAATAATTATTACAGTGATAATATGGTTTATAAATATGTCACTTTTAAAAATGATGGCAAAATCAGACCCATTATTAAGACATGTTTATAAGAATCATATAAAATATAAATCTATTTATTTAGCAAAATCTACTGTTTTTTGCAAATCAAATAGAAGATATTTATAAATAACTTTATACCTCTTACATTAATAACTTATGCAGCAATATAGCTGTATAGTTATTAATGTTTATAAATGCTTTTGGTTGGTATTTTGCATGATTATATTAAGTTTATTTATCGCTTTATTATGTATATTATTAGTCTTACTTATATATGTAAGAATAATAGACATAAATAAATTTTTTAAAACAAATTATTATAAAAGAACATCAGAGGGTTTCTCTGATTTATTACAATATGACTGTTTAATTGAAGATAATATTCTGTTACTTAAAAATGGCTCA
This sequence comes from uncultured Mucispirillum sp., assembly GCA_910586745.1. GTDB lineage: Bacteria > Chrysiogenota > Deferribacteres > Deferribacterales > Mucispirillaceae > Mucispirillum. The sequence continues at coordinate 3,586 of CAJUJZ010000023.1, forward strand.
TTATTAACTGTATTTACCTATCGTGGTGTTGATATGTCGCAAATGTTAATAGATGAACAGGTTATGATGACAGATTTGATTTCTAAAGCTATATTTGAGCTTGGAACAGGCTGGACAATAAACTTTGATTCAGTTAGGGTAGAAACTCCAAAATATAGTGACAGAGCATTTTCATCGTTTAAAAAGAAAATATCATACGCTATTGATGAAGAGCGTAGAAGATTTTTCAATTCAAAAGAAACTATGTTTACATCAACAAATTTTATTTCATTAACTTATACCCCACCATTATTAATGCAGACCAAATTTATTGATTCAATGTATACAGATGGTAATGATAAAGATAGTATATCTTTTGCAGAAAAAAATTTGAAGTTTTTTAAAAATAAATTAGAGCATTTCTTTTCTGTATTATCTACTACATTAAAAATTTCTCGATTAGGAACAGAAGAGTATATATACGAAGATGGTACAAAATGTTATAGAAATACTATGCTTGAATATTTGCATTATTGCATAACTGGTAAATCTCAAGTAATAAATGTGCCAAAATCAGCAATTAATATTGATTTATTAATCGGTGGCGAAGATTTTTATACTGGTGTAACACCAAAAATAGGCAATCAGCTTATTGCTTGTATAGCAATTGACGGCTTTCCAGTAGAAAGTTATCCTACTATCTTGTATAAATTATCTGATATTCCAATTAACTCAAGATTTTCAACAAGATTTATATGTATAGATAAAGCAGAATCAGAAGCAAAATTAAAAAAAATTAAAAGTAAATGGTCGCAAAGCCAGCGTGGAATGATTTCTATATTATTAAATCAGCCACAAACGGATAGCAATACTAACTGGGACGCTGTTGAAATGACAAATGACGCTATCCAAGGTATCACTCTACAGCAAAGCGATAGAGCAATATTTGGATATTATACAGCTAATATTGTTCTGATGGAAGAAGATGAAGAAGTATTAAAAGATTATTCACTGCAAATAAAAAAAATAATTACTAATTTAGGCTTTAACGCCAGAATTGAAAGTATTAATACTGTTGAAGCTTTTATTGGCAGTATTTCTGGTCATAATATAGAAAATGTAAGAAGATTCTTTATACATTCTTTGAATCTTGGTGATTTGATTCCTAAAAATACAGTTTGGACAGGTCATGAGTATGCTCCATGTGATTTTTATGCAAAAGAATCACCAGCACTGATGGAGTGCGTAACAACAGGTAATACCCCATATCATTTTAATCTACATGTAGCAGATGTGGGTCATACACTTGTTGTAGGTCCTACAGGTGCAGGAAAATCAACTTTTTTAGCAACTATTGTTGCCCAGGCATTTAGGTATCAAGACGCCACAGTATTTGTATTTGATAAGGGTATGTCTATGTTTACACTTTGCAAGGCATTAAATGGACAGCATTTTGAACTTGCAAGTGATGAATGTGATTTAGTATTTAATCCATTTCAATACATAGATACACCAGAAGATAGAATGTGGTTAGTATCATTTATTGAGGGGATATTACATTTAAATAATGTAGAAGTAAATCCATCTATCTCAAAAAGTATATTTGAAGCAGTGAGTAATTTATATGAATTAAAAAAGATTGATAATACTTTTAATCCAACGATAACAGATTTTAAAACACAACTACATCATACTACATTTAATTTGCAGGAAATTATTGATTTATATGATTTAACAGGTGCTTTTTCTGGCTTTTTTTCTGGTTTAAATGATAATCTATCTTTGAGTGAGTTTACTGTATTTGAAATAGAACATTTAATGAATTTAGAAGATAAAATATTATTACCAGTATTAGATTATCTTTTTAGAAGAATTGATAAAATGCTGAAAGGACAACCAGCTTTTGTTGTTTTAGATGAAGCCTGGATTGCTTTCCAAAATCCAGTATTTTCTAAAAAAATAATAGAGTGGTTAAAGGTATTTAGAAAAAGAAACTGTGCAGTTATTATGGCAACACAAAATTTAGTAGACGCAGCAACAGAATCAAGTAATTTACTGACAGAACTAATTTCATCGGTAGCTTCTAAAGTCTTTCTACCTAATTCATCCGCAACAAGAATAGATTTTGCTACTATCTATAAAAAATTTGGCTTAAATGAGCAGCAAATAGATATTATATCAAAAGCTATACCAAAAAAGCATTATTATCATTTTACTGCAGAGGGTGCAAGATTATTTGAACTTGCATTAGGTCAATTAGCACTTGCATTTGTAGCAGTATCAAATCCAAAGGATATAAAAGATATAAAATCATTAATATCTTTATATGGAGATAGATGGATTTATGAATATTTAGCAGGAAAAAATATAAATTTAGATGATTATTTACAGTATTTTACAGAAGAAAAATAAATTATAGCGAGGATATTATGGATATATTTCATAAATTTAAAAAAGAAAAACAAGAAGAAAAACAAGAAAATAGTAATTCTATTTTTAATTCTAAAAACGCATACAATTCTAGAATTAGTGAGCTATTTAGTAAATACAGATTTTTACAGCTGATTTCAGTTATCTGTTTATTAATAAGTGTTATTTCTATTGCTGGAGTGATACATATAGGCTCACAATCAAAGTTTGTACCTTATATTGTGGAAGTGAATAAACTTGGTGAAACAGTTGTTGTTGGTGAAATTCGTGCAGGAACTATAAAAGACCAGCGAATCATAAGAGCGAAAGTTGCTTCATTTATAAAAACATTAAGAACAGTGAGTGTTGACCCTGCACTTCAAAGAAACTTTATTTTTGAAACATATCACTCATTACAGCGTGGTGACCCTGCAATAAATAAAGCAAATGTTTTTTATAAAGATAAAGCAACAAATCCGTTTGAATTAGGCAAGAAAATAAATAGAGAAGTAGAGATTGTATCTTTATTAGAAATGACACCAAATACCTATCAGCTCGATTGGAAAGAAAAAACTTATGATAAATCTGGAGTGCTGCTTTATATAAAAGGGTATAGAGCCTTAGTTACTGTGTATTTAATACCTACGGCAGTAGAGAGTATAGAAGATTTAATAAAAAATCCTCTGGGAATTTATATTAAAGATTACAGTATTTCAGAATTAAATTCATCTGAAAATGATATTTTAAACCAGGAATAAAAATTTTATCGGATAAAATTTAAGGAGTGTTGAAATGATAAAAAAATATTTATTAATATTGATTATTATATTAATACCAACAGCACTGTATGCTGATGTATTAGACGATTATATGTCTGTTATTACTAATCCAGCAATAAGTGACCAGGAGAAAAAAGCTTTAACAGTGCTTTATGAGTGGCGTAAAGGGAAAAGGGTAAACCCTGTTTCTCTTGGTGCTAATGGTGAAGTTGAGATAATTTATGGATTAGCTCAACCTCAAATATTATGTGCAGTTTTACAGGTTACAGATATTCAACTTGAACCAGGTGAAAGTGTAACATCAGCCCATATTGGTGATTCATCACGCTGGAGTGTGGAGCCAGCAGTATCACCATCGCCGTATGGAAATATTACACATTTAATTATTAAACCAAAAGACGCTAACTTATTAACTTCTTTAGTTATAACAACTGATAAAAGAACATATCATTTGCAGCTTAAAAGTCACAAAACCCAGTATTTTCCAATGGTAAAGTTCAGCTATCCACAAGACATATTATCTAAAATTAAAAAATTAGATATTCAAACCAGGGCAGAGAGAGCTGTTCAAACATTGGATACAGGTGACTACTTAGGGAACTTATCTTTTTCTTATAAAATTAAAGGTAATGCAAAATTTAAACCTATAAGAGTGTATAATGATGGCATTAAAACTATCATAGAACTTCCAAAAGAAATTGAAAGTTCTAATGTTCCTACTCTAATGCTTATTGAAAAGGACAGTAAAGACCCTGTAATAGTAAATTATAGATTACAAAATAATAGATTTATAGTTGACGCTGTTTTTGATAAAGCCATTCTTATATCTGGTATTGGTTGGCACCAGAAAAAAATCACAATTGAAAGAAAATAAAAATTTTATCGGATAAAATAAGGAGTTTATAGATGGTTAAAAAAATACTGTTTATCGCATTAAGTTTTTTTGTATTTTGGGGTTGTGCAGCAGCACCACAAAAAAATATTGTAAATGTTAAACTTGATAAACTATCAAATGATTATATATCTAGTGATATTACAACTTTATTAAAAAATATATATGCACCAGCACGCACAAATATAGTAATTAATGTAAAATATAATAAAAAATTTAATGAATCATTACAAAGTGCTTTACGCTCTGTTGGTTATTCTGTCAGAGAAATAAAACATAAAGAAGCAACAATATATCCAAATGAATTACAAATAGAATATGTTATAGATAAGATAAAAGAATCATCAGAAGAAAAAAGAATTAGAAAAATTAATAATGATAATTCAATAATAGTTAGAGTATCTATTATTATTGATAAAAGAATGTATAGCAGAATGTATAAACTTTATAAAACTTATGAAATGACAGCAATTTCACGCTGGCTGGAAAGTGATATAATCAGCTTTTAATATTTTGGTGAAGTATGAGTAAAGATTATTTAGATTCCAATATAGATAATTTTAACACAACAAGAAGATTAAACAACAAACCAAAGCTTATTATATTGCTTGTTATTGCTGTTTTATTAATCTTAATTTTTTATGTCATTATTTCTGCTAAAAAAGAAACTACAGCTAATTATGATGGAATAGAAACAGTAGACAATAGATTAGATAATGATGAATATGTAAAAAATATGGCAGATAAAAAAGGCTACTGGACAAAAGTAAAAGAGAATAATGAAACTGGCAGTCAGCTTGAAAATTTGAGCGAAGAGGATTATAAAGAGATATTTACAAATGAATCTGGTGCAGGAAATGCAGCAAATGAGCAAAACATGCAGCAAGATTTAAAAGCAATTGCTGAGCAATCTATGAAAGAAGTCTATCCTCCATTACCTATATCCAGCTTTCTTGATAATACATCATCAATGCAAATAGTAGACAGATACAGTATAGAAGATGGTGAAGCTGGTAATATTAATAATTTAACAGCAGAACAAATCACTACATATAATACAAATAGATTTACAGAGTTACAGACGGCTTTAAAATCACCAACAAAAGTATATGCAAATAATACTGTAGCAGAAAATAATATAAAACCAGTAAAAAAGGATATGGAAAATTTAACCTATGAAGAGCAGCTTGATATGATTCTTGATAAAACAGGTATCAGTAATAATAAAAAAGTTATAAATGATAAATCAGATGAACTTTTAACTGGAGAATATGAGTTGAAACATCGTATTCAAAAAGCCCGCAAAGGTGAAATAAAAACAGGCTTTGTAATCCCTGCAATTTTAATGACGGAACTTAATTCAAGTGTAGCTGGAACTGTAATTGGACAGGTCAGACAAAATGTATTTGATACAGCAACAGGAAAAGATTTATTGATTCCACAAGGCTCTAAAATTTTAGGTGAGTATGCTTCTGATGTGCCGTATGGAAATAACAGATTATTTATATCCTGGAAAAGAATTGTATTCCCAAATGGTGATAGTTTAGATTTAGAAACGATGCCTGGTGCAGACATGACAGGTCGTGCAGGCTTTGCTGACAAAGTTAATACTCATTTTTGGAAAATCTTCGGAAATGCCTTGTTATTTTCGTTTATTATTGCTGGCACAAACATTACAACAAGTGATGACTTGTTTAATGTTTTATTACCTGTTTACGCAAGAGATATAACAGGCTCTATGGGTGAGGGGTTAGCTGTGTCACTTGGCGAAACTATGTCGGAAATGATAAAGAAAAATTTAAATATAGCTCCAGAAATAACAATTAGGGCTGGATATTTGTTTAACGTTATGGTGACAAAGGATATTGTATTGCCTCCATATAAACAATAGAAATTTTCTTTACTTTGCACTTGACATTATAAGAATTTTTTATAACTATATTTAAAATAAATATTTATAAATACATATCTTGCATAATCCACAAAAGCACAAAATAACCCTCTGCAGCTTTTATGCTGCATGGTTATTTTAAAATTTTATCGGATAAAATTGGAGGGAATCAATGAAATTAAAAACAGTGATTTTATTTTTATTAATCTTTATGGCAAATAAAGCGTATGCTCAATTAATAGTGGAAGATATAGCAAATCTTCCACATAACATATTAACATCAGTAAAAGCAGTTGAGCAAGTTTCCGAGCAAGTAAAACAATATAAATTAGCCGTGCAGGAGTTTGAACTGATGGTTAAAAATTCAGCTGCTCCATATTTCTATGTTTATGACCAGGTGCAAAGTTTTGATAAAAACGTTGAGAATCTAAAAGAAAGATTTTCACAATTCACAGACCCTAGTGAAGTAGATAAATATTTCAAAAAATATTATGACATAAATTGGTATCGTTCTTCTCCATGCTTTCAAATGGGTGGCTGCTCAGCTGCTGATTTAGACAGACTTTCAGAGCAGAGAGCGGAACGCATTAAAAATTTAACAAATATTTCTGCAAATATCAAAAAAGGCTTAACAGAGTGGACAAATGAGCAGAAAGCAAGATATGACAGACTTAAAAGGCTTGACCAGGAGGCAAAGAAAGCAGAGGGACATTTTCAAGTGCAAGCATACCAGGCACAATATAGTTCTGAAATGGTAAAAGAAATGGTGCAGCTAAATGAGAATATGCGTTCGTTTATAGATTTGATGGTCAGCTTAAATGAATCAAATTTGGAACAGTCTATGATAAAACAAGCAAAAAGTGAAGCAAATCAAGATTGGCAACCACCAAAAGTCAAAAAATGGAATCGTTATTTTTTAGATTAGTATAAGCAGGATTGATATATGGAAAATGAAGTATTTTTAAGTAATTTTCAAAATATAATAAAAAATCATATTAATTCATGGGCTGATGTATTACAAGGATACTCAATGAATTTATTTATAATATTAGCAGGAATCGCTTTAATTGTTAATATTATACTTATTATTTTGGAGAGTGGTGGTGGTATTGATATAAATAAAATTATGAGCTTTGTAATAAAATTTTCTTTTGTTACAGGTTTTTTCTTTTTCTTATTAGAAAATGGACTTGATTTTGCAAATAACATTATAGATTATTTTATCAAAATAGGAAATGACAGCTTGGGGTATGGCACTGATGATAAAGGTGCTGTTGAGAATGTTTTAAATTCAATTTATTCAATTTGGAATGCAGCAACTAAAGAATTGAGTGGTTGGTCAATTGCTGAATATATAGCAAGTGTTTTTTTAGCTGTATTTATTATAATTATTCTAGCAATCATTCTTGGCAACTATCTTGTAGAAGTTGCTTCATCTTTTATATTAATATACTCTGGATATATTATACTTGCTTTTGGAGCAACACAATGGACAAGGGAATGGGTAATAAATTATTTTAAAGCAATTCTTGGTATTGGTTTAAAACTCTTAACAATAATTTTTTTAATAGGAATTACATTAGAATTTTTAGAACTACAAATATCAATGTTTAAAAATGGCTTTCACATTACTAATGGAATAACAATTTTAATTACATTATTTATAATGCAAATGATAATGAATAAAGTTCCAGACGCTGTAGCAGCTTTAGTGTCTAGTGCCTGGGGACACATGTCTGGGCTTAATATGGCTACTGCAGCAGCGACAATCATGGCAGCTGCACAAACAGCAAAAACTGCAGTTTCTGTTATGAATAAAGCTGGTGGAGCAGCAATTGAGGGTGTTCAAAACTACAGGGCAGGGTTAAATGATTCTGCAAATGATTATATAAAAAATAAATATCCTAATGCTACAAGTCAAAATGATACTTTTACACCAAATAATAGAAGTATTCCAGGCTTTAACAATAATAATGAAAAAAGTGGCTCTGGTATAATGTATCAATTAGGCAAAGGCACAGGTTGGGGGCTTGGTAAATATAATGATTTTAAAACAAGAAATAAACAAGCTGGAGCAGATAATACATCAAATAAATCTGGTGAAAGTAGCACAAGTAATTCTTCTAAACCTGTTCCAAATCAAGCAGATAGCAATATTAAAAAGAATTGACAATAGATAATATATTGTGTATTGTCCTAAAAAAGATTAGTGGAGTATGGTATGAAAAAAATTTTATTATTTTTATTAATTATGATTATAGCAGTTCCAGCATTTGCAAAAGACCCAAAAGAAACTGTTGAATATTGGAAAAATAATCCTAATAATCAAAATGAACGCGATATAGAAATGAAAAAATGCTGGAATTCATTACGCACTCACTTTAAAGTTCCAGTTGGCAGTAAACAATGGAATATTTGCTGTGCGATAAGAGCATCAAGAAATCATCCTTTAACAGGTAGAGAACAAACATTTGAAGAAGTGTATGAAGAAATGAAAAAAGCAAAAGAAAAGTATGGTAATGAATAATATATAGTGTATTCTATGTTCTGTATTGATATATAAAATTTTATCGGATAAAATTTTATAAGAATGAATATAAAGGCTTGAATTAATATAAAATTCAAGCCTTTTTATATTGAAATAATCATAGATATATTTTATAATATAATAATAAAAATTTATAGTGTATAGGAGAAAAAAATGGTAAATGCTAAAGAAGAAAAAAATATTGTATTAAGTGATGAAGAAATTTTAGAGATATCTCATAATATTCATGTAAAATATATATTAGATAAAGATATTTCTGAAGAAGAAGAGGACAGGCTTATATCACTAATACCTATGACAACAAAAGAGATAGATTTCTTTGTTGCTTGTGGCAAAAGCAGAGAAAAATTAGAAGCAGAAAATAGAGAAATTCTTAATAAACAAGGCTGGATAAATGAATTACGATAAGTTACAAAGACAACTGTATCACAACCTTACATTAGCAAAAAAATATGATAATTTTCATGATAAATATTTAAACAAGGCAATAAGACAGTTAAAAGCACTATATAACCATGTAGAAAAACAGATAAATACAAAAGGTAACAACGCAAAAATACCATATGTAGCCCTGTTAATTACAGAAAGAATCAGCCTTGATGTATTTGATGTAAACATAAGCAATACAAATATCAAACTGGTTGATAGAAAACTTGTATCTTGTGATACAGCTATACAAGAAGCAAAAATATTTGAAAACGATAAAACTCTTTATAAACAAAATTTTATAGAAAGTAGAGTTAAAAATATTAATGCTCCCACAGCTGTATCAAGAGGAACAAAAGATATTTTAGTATATCTTGGCAGAGAACAGCAGGGTATGGAGTATGATAAAACTAAGCCACTTAATGATTTTATAGAAGTTAGAAAGGATATATTAAGGCTTGTTGCCCGTGAATTTAAAAAAGAGCGAGAAAATCTATTAATGCAGGATAATAGCAATCAACTATCAATAAATCAAAATAAAGAGAAAAGTCAGAATAGAGGTTATACTAGATGAAAAAAATTATAAGCAAACAAATTCTAAAATTTTCTGGGGGGGGGGGATTGCAAATTTTCAATTTCAAATAAACCCACTTCAATCACTTCATTTATTATTTTTTTGGGGTGCTAAATGAGTGATATTAGCATTAACCAAATCAATAATTTTCTTTCAGATAAAGAAAAATGTGCTAAGGTCATGATTGGCACAAAGATTTTTAAAACTTTTTCTACTGCAAAGGATAATAAATCAAAATATAATGAACTTATCCAGGCACAAAAAAGTTATGAATCATCTAACAATATTCCATATTTTCATTGCAGAATATTCTCGGTAGAAAATGTAGAGCTTGCTCTTAATATACTTGATAAAGTAGATTTCAGCTTTATTTTTCTACATAAGAAAAAAATCAATAGTAAATATTCAGTGATAGAAGCTGAAATATTTCTTTCTTATTTAAATCCAGAATTTAAAGATATTATTAGATACTTAAGTTTAATAGAATATATTGATGGCAAAGAAAAAGATGATAAACTTAAGATATTATTTGAAGAGTTAGAAAAATATCATCATTATTGCAGCATGCAATATTTGAATACAGCTAATGCTGAATGTTAATGATAAGGTGATTAGTATGTATTATATTGCAGCCACATATATTGGGTTAAAAAAATTCAATGTTATAGAAGAAAATGGATATTTAGTTATTTGTGCAAATGATGAAAAAAGGTATGTTAAAAAAGGTGATTATGTCATTTTGGATATGATGTTTAATTTTCAAGCAATTGTATCAAAAAGTTTTTTTAAAGAAAACTTTAAAATACAGGGCAGGGCATATATTAAATATGAATGTTCAAATGGCAAACCAATAAAATCTTTTGCTGGCTTACTATGTTCTGCAAAAGAAAATAAGTGCATGGAGTAATGAAATGAAAGTATTAAAATTTATCCTGGCACTGACAATTTTATCTGTTAGTATTAATGCTGTTTATGCAGGAGAATTACAAATTAAAGAGAGGCTTGATTGTAGCATACAAGCAGGCCTCGAATACGGCATACCGATAGATATATTATTGGCAATTTCTTCTATTGAGAATGGGCAGCCAGGCAAAGCATATAAAAATAAAGACGGCAGCATAGACTATGGCGTTATGCAGATAAATAGTATCTATTTAAAAGATTTAAAAGATACTTATAACCGCATTGTAACGCCAGAAGAAATATTAGATAATACTTGTTATGCTTTTAAAATAGCTGCATTTAAAATAAGTGAGCATTTGAAAAATGATGATGGCAGTTTTTTAAAAAAAATTGCTAATTATCATAGTAAAACACCAGATTTAAATAGAAATTATCAAACAAAACTTATTCAACACAGCTCAATCTGGCGAAAGTATTTAAAGCAAAATAAATACACTGTTTATCAGTGGAGCTATTCAGATTTGAAATAATTTATAAATATTTATAAATATTTAAAAGAAAAGAGATACCAGGAGGATTAAATGAAAAAAACAAACATTTTACTTTTCTTTTTATTGTTATCTTTATCATGCTTTTTTATAGGCTGTGATAAAGGAACAGACAGTGTTGATTTTACTTACTCACAAGACGCAAAAGACCCACGCTTATTTTATTTTAAAGCAAGTGGCAGTAGTGATTTTGGGTCATTTAGCTATACTTGGGATTTTGGTAACAATAACACATCAACAGGTGAGCAAGCGTCTCACACATTTGCCAGCTACGGCACGCATACTGTTACTTTAAAAGCAGATATAAATGAATCTAATGTACATACCAGCGTAGCCAAAACAATTGTAATTAATATTCCTAAAATTGAAAATGTAGATTTTAGCTATACTGTTTCAAAAACTAATCCTAAAGAATATTATTTTACAGCTACAGGCGAAAGCGACTATGGAACAGTTGATTTTGAATGGGATTTTGGTCAAAATAATATTGAAACAGGAGAGCGTGCAACAGCTCTATTTGATGAGTATGGTTTTAACGATATTACACTTACTGCCAGGATAAAAAATTTAGGTGATGAAGTTGAAGCTGTCAGCACGAAAAAAACAGTAGAAATATTAGCTCCAGAGTTTAAAGATTTAGACTTTACTTATTCCAGCAATTCAGAAGATGGCAGGATTTTATATTTAAAAGCTAATTCTAAAGTAACTTATGGTACAGTAAATTATAAATGGAATTTTGGTGATGGTTTAGCACAAACTGGTGAAGAAACTAATGTTACTTTTGACAGCTATGGTAAAAAAACAATTGCTCTTACAGGCACAATAAATGAAACAGGAATCAGCACAACCAGGACAATGACAGTTGATGTGCAGCCACCAGTATTTAAAAATTTTACAATAAACCATGAAATAAGTTCAAGTAATCCTTTAACAGTATATTTAACTGCTAATGCAGAAAGTGACTACGGCTCATTATCTTATGAGTGGGATTTAGGCTATGGTGTTACCTACACTGGCAAAAGCATTACACATACTTTTGACAGTTTTGGTGAAAAAAATATTACAGTTAAAGTCAGAAATACAACAACTGATATAGAAGATACTAAAACAGAAGTTATCACTTTAGCTACACCATTAATTGAAAATCTTGAATATACTTATAATAGAGATAAAAATGACCCATTAAAAGTCTATTTTACAGCGTCATCAACATCAGATTATGATGTTAAATATGAATGGGATTTTGGAAATGGTGAAATAAGAACAGGAAGAATGGTTGAAATGGATTACACTGGGTTTGGTTTAAAAAATATTGTATTAAAAGCTAGTGTATCATCTTTAAATGTAAATAGTAAAATAGAAGATTCATTTATGTTTGAAGCTCCATCGGTTACAGAACTGGACTTTGATTATGTGTTCGATAAAAAAAATAATTATAATGCTTATTTCACATCAGTTGGTAAATGTGATTATGGTGAGCTTGATTTTGAATGGGATTTTGGTTTTGGTAATAAATTCAAAGGAAGCAGTTTGAATCATACTTTTAAATATTATGACAGCTATCCTATTTCGCTCACTGCAACTATAAAAGGAACAAATATATCTAAAACAGTTACTAAATCTGTAGAAGTTAAAGAGCCTGCGTTCGATAATTTTGATTTTACTTATGAAGTAGATGAAAAGAATCCGCTGCTTGTATATTTTTATGCCACAGGCACAAGTGAACAAGGAACAGTTTCTTTTGAATGGGATTTTAGTAAAGGTAATACAGATACAGGAAAAACTACAAATTTTCAATTTGACAGCTTTGGTAAAAAAACAGTTTATTTAACTGCAAAAAATACCACAATGAATGTTACTGATACTATCAGTAAAGAAATTGAATTGACTGCACCAGAAATACAAAATTTAAAGTTTGATTATTCCAGGAATAAATATGAGCCTTTTAAAGCAACTTTTACAGCGTCCTCAACATCGGATTACGAAGTTACATACGAATGGGATTTTGGTGATGGAAAAGTTAAAAGTGGTAAAGTGATTGATATTGTATTTGATGAATTTGGAACAAAAAATATCACATTAAAAGCAACTATCTCTAAATTAGGGATAAAAAGTGAATATGTAAAACAGATAAATTTTACAGAGCCAAATATCAAAAATTTAACAATGCAGTATTATCCAGATAGAAAGAATAAATTAAAACATAACTTTATTGCTTCAGCAGATGTTGATTATGGTGAATTAGAATTTGAGTGGGACTTTGGTGATGGCAATATTAAACAAGGAAATAATATAAACTTTACTTTTGATTATTATGACGCATATAACATCACTCTTTATGCAAAAGTTATAGACACAAAAACCAAAAATCATATAAATGATACTATAGATTTATCTAAAATATCAGATATTAATTTTCAATGTTCATATATACCAACAAATGAAACAGAAGCAGATTTTTTAAAAGCAACATGTAAACCAGATTTAGGAGATAAAATATTAACATCAGTTAGATATGAGTGGGATTTTGGCGACCCAGCTTCTGGAATAATTGAAAATTCTTCATCAGATGAAAGAGCTGTACATAAATTTACAAAATCAGATTTATACCAGGTTAAATTATGTGTTAATGCTAATGAGCTTATTACTCCATTATGTGTAACTAAAGAAATAGGCATATTAGAAGAGCCAGTTGCTGGCTTATCATATAAAGATAATGATGGATATCATTTGGTGGACGGCAAAGATACCTGGAAAAGAGTATTAACTATTTATAACCCTTGGAAACACTTAATCAATGATGGTAGAACTACAGTAACAAGCGTTGTTACTAACAGTCATATAGGCTGTTATGGTTCAAGTGACCAAAATATCAATGGCACAAGAACTATTACATCAGAATATGCGAATATAGATATAATAGATAGTAGAAATTGTTATGCAGAAGATGGGGAGAGTAGGAGAGGAAATGAAAGTGTAACATATACTTTAAAAAATGGTTATAGCAGAACAAAAGAAAATATGTAATTCTATAAAATAGTAACTTATATTTTAAGTAGTAATTTATCCTGGTATAGATGAATCATCTTGTGATGAAGATTTATGCCAGGATTTATTTTTTTATAACATATTGATAAATCAGAAAACATAAAATAATATTTTATTCATTATTTTTTAAGTCTTTAATAGAATTGTAAGAGTATTCAATTAATGCACGAATTATATCTTGTTTTGTAACATTAGATTGATATGGGAAAAAAAATTTTTTTAATTCTGCGTCTTGTATTTTATCAATTAATTCTTCATTCAATGCTAAATTAATTTTTTGGTTATATATTTTTGCCATGCTGTTTACCTTTTTATAATTAATAACCATGCAGCATTAAAGCTGCAGATGGTTATTATATTATACAGTATTTAAATGTGTTTTCAAGTGTTTTTAAACACATTTAAATATTTATATTGCTCTTGTAATATTCTTTTCTCTTTCCTTTGTATGTTCTTGTGTTTTCTTTATATTAAGAGCTGGTTTGATACTATATCTAATATTTTTTAATGCTTCTTCTTTTGAAAGTTCATTTTTAGAAATAATATCATTAAAATCACCTGCAACTGCTTTACCATTTATTTTTGGAACTGTTACAGTAACATTTTTATATTTATCAGCTACAGCATTAGCAGCATTTAAACCAATATTGCCAATCTTATTGTTTAAATCATTATCTGCTGCAATAACAATATTGATTGCTGGATATTTCTCGGTGATTGCTTTTACTGTATGCTCAAGATTATTTGCAGACATGGCAGCAATTACTTTTAATCCTGGCTCTTTAATTGCTTCATTGATACTTGCAGCTGTAGCATATCCCTCTGCAATAATAATTGATGTAGCAGATTTTAAATCAGCAGCATTACCATCAACCACATGAAATGCACCAACTTTGTTTGTATTCTTAGCGAATCTTTTTTCGCCATCTTCTGAAATATACTGGGCAGATTTTAATCTTCCATCGATATTGTAGAGAGGCACTGTGATTGTGTTATCATTACCAGCATATATATTCTGTGTAGGCTCTATCATTTTATTTGATAGATATGTATGCTCATTTATAGCCTCTTTATTCATAAATTTAGCGTATAAAGCCTTTTCGGCTTTTTCTGTGAGTATTTTATCTTCTTGTTCTCTTTCTGCCTTTCTAGCTTGATATAATGCTTTCATTTCTGCTTTTTCTTCTGGTGTCATGCTATTATAGCTGTGTTCTTTGGAACTCCATTTGATTTCTTCGCCAGTGCGATTATTCATAAAGTAGCCATTAGCTACGCCATCAGCATGAAGCACATAAAATCCAGACTGTTCTTTACCCTTATCACCATCGACAGCGATTCTATGTTTCTGACCATCTGCAATAACAGTATTTTCTAAAACACCAGCTGACTTTATGCTGTTTAAAAATTCTTCTTCAATATCTAATGGAATATCATATTTAACTTTATTCTCTACATTTTTGATGTCCCATTGAAAAAATTTATCTTTTTCTGATTCCTGGCAAAACCAAAATTTGCCGTCCTTATCCCATTCTGCACCAAGAGCTTTTGCCTGGTCTTTTTCTTCATAAGGAACTGCAAGTATATATTTATTTTCTTGCTGATTTACTACCTTATTATTAGTATTATTAGCTTGCAGCATTTGCTCTTTTCTTAAAGCTAAATCTTTCTCATTAACTTTTTCCCATTTATTAAATAAAGCTGTATCAACATCAGCAGGTACAAACCAGCACATGTTGTTTCTATCCCATTTTGCACCTAACGATTTTGCTTCATCTTTTTCAGCTTTTGGAACATTTATATAAGTAACAGAGTTTATTCTATCATTTATATCTTTATCTATTTTATTTTCTGATACTTCTTTTTGCATAGTCTGCTCATTAGAATTTTTTTGTTGTAAATATGCTAAGTACCTATCTTCTTCTTTTTTAAAGTTTCCTAATTCCTCTTTAGGTATTAGAACAGCAGAGCCTATTGTTGCTCTGTACTCTATTGCTTCAGAAACTTTTTCTTTGCCACCAAATTCTAAATCACCTATGTCTACATGTACAGTTTCTGAGTGGTGAGATTTATAATTTATTGCAAATTTAGTTTTATAATAGTAAAGACCATCAATATCTTCCCCATTGAGTTTCCTTTCTTTTATTTTATTTTGCTCAGTATCTTTCTTTACTAATTTATCTAAAAATTTATAAGCCTCTTCACCTTTTAAGATGGTATCATCTTTGATTCCAAAATCATCTTCAGACCATGCAAAATTAACAGCTAAATCTTTGAAAAAGCCTTTTTCTGTGGAATTTTCCTTTTTGAAGCCAGTATTTTGTTCTATATTTTTTTCATTTGTTTTATCTTTTTCAAACATATTATGAATACCTACTTCTTTTGCAATATTTTCATATATATTTTGCAAATCTTTATGGATATAGTAATTTTTACCATCATAAGCAATATTATATGCGATAAGTTTTTCTGCCTCTTTTTCTGTTATATTTAAATACAATTTATCTTCGTTAGATTTTATATTAAAATCATAACACCAAGGTAAAAACTTCTCTCTTTCTTCAGCTTTACAGTAAAATCTTTCTGTTTCTTTATCATATTTAAACCCATAATGTTCAGCAATCTTTTCTGGATTTGGTTTCCCCACCATGCTGTTCATTATGTATTCATCAATATCTAAATAATATCTGTCTAAAGATATTTCATTAGGTATAAATATTTGTTTTATATTTTCATCAATATTTATACTTTCTTTCCAATCTTCTAAATTACCTGTTTTAATATAATATGATTGATGTGCTTCATCATATAAAATATTAAAATCTTTCCAAGTTTTACCTTGCTCAAGTAATTCTTCTTCATACATATAGAACTTATAATCATTTGTTATATTTACATAAGTCCTGCCAGCATATTCCAAATCAGCTTGTTTTATAATATCTTTAATATTTTCTGATACTTGTTCTTGTGTTTTAAATATTTCTAAATCTTTGCCAAGAATGAGTTGAGCAGCTTTATCTGCGTCTTTAACTGCTTTAAATAAATACGATGGGTCATCTCTTATTGCTTTAGACCAGGATTTTAAATAAGCAACATTATTATCATTAGGCTCATGTCCTAAACCACATTGTGTTCCAACTAGAAACGATGTAATCTCTGCAACAAGTTCTTCTCTTGCGTATGATTCAGAGCCGAAACCTCCAGAAAGGTCACGATTATTTCTTTTCTCATGAGCTGTCCAATGCCCCAGCTCATGTAATGCACATCTGTAGTATGCTTCTGGGCTTTGAAATTGTTCTTTCAGTGGTAAAGTTATTGTATCAGTAACGATATTATAAAATGCCTCATTTTGCTTTTTATGTATAATTTTTGCACCAGAATTGTCTAAAATTTCTTGTGCTTTTTCTATAGGGTCAAAAGTAATTAACTTTTCTTTATAAGCTGGTAAACCCTCACATTGCTCTAGGTTTTTCAAGCTTAACAGTAACAACTTGTTCTTCACCTGTTATTTCATCTATTTCTTTTTTAGTTTCTTTGGTCTGTAAAAACATTATGTGCATACCTTTTTCGCCTGGTCGAACCTTTGCACCAAGTTCACCAGCTTGCAAAAATGTAAGCCATCTATTATCTTCATAGCCTTTAGCCTCTGCAGCCATCATAAGATTAAGAAGATTCATTCCATTGTATTCTTTTTCACTTTTTATATTATAAGGTAAAAAACCTTTGCCGCTCCATGTTTTCTGCCATGGAGCCTCATTTTTTTCTATAAGGTCAGCAAATTTATTTGCTAACTCTTGATATTTATTAACTTTATCCATTTTCCACCTCGTCAAATCTTGCATTTAATGCGTCTTCTTCATTTTCAGCGGTTTCAATTGTTAAGCCTAACATTTCAGCTTCTTCTGCTGTAAGCTCTACAACCGCACCTACATTGTCCAGGTCATTCAATTTTTGTTCTAGTGTGTTCATTTTCCACCTCTTTATTTATTATATAATGGCTCACCATTATTATCTTTATAAATTGTTTTACATTTTGGATAAGCAGAACATGCCCAAAATTTGCCATATTTACCCTCTCGTATTATAAGAGGACTGTTACATTCTAAACATTTATATTTATCTGATGGTGTAGCTTTTTGTTTTTCAAATTCTGGCAGTTCATTTTTTCCATTTGAAAAAATCTGATTACAATTCTCACATTTCCAAAATGCTCCACCTTGTTTATTGTAAGATTTTTTTACTGTTTCTTTACTGTTGCATAGTTTACAATCTTGAGCATGCCAGATGTCCGGCTTGCCATTATTATCTTTAAAATTTACTTTACAATCTGGATAATTTGAACAACTCCAAAAAAATGAGCCATTCCATTTGATTCTTTTTAAAAAGCCATCACAAGCAGGACATTTTACTGAATTGCTTTTAAATTTAAGTTCTTTTGTTTTAACTGCATTGATTTCATTAATAGAAAAATCTGTTACTGATTTTACAAAATCATATACAGATTCAATTGTTGAATCCATATTCTTAAGCTGCTCATGCCATAAAGCAGTCATATCTGGATATGTAATAGTATCTTGTAAAGATGATATTAATTCTCTTCCTAATTCTGTAGATACAAGATAGTTTTTTTCATCTTTTATATAATTTCTGTTATAAAGTGTTTTAATTATTTCAGACCTGGTTGCAGGTGTGCCGATTCCACCATTTTCTCCAGCTTTATCTTTATCTTTATCTTTTAATAATGCTTTTATTTTTTCATCTTTACAGTAAATAGATACTCTTTTTAAATCATTTAAAAAAGTATCTATTGTATATAATTTTTTTGGTTTAGTTTCATCTTTACTGACACTAAACTCAATATCTTCAATAGTTTTATCTTTAAATATTTTACTATAATCTATATTGATTATATTTGTTTCATCTTTTAAAGATAATATTTTTTTCCAACCAGCTTCTATAATCTGCCTGTGTGTATGTTCTAATACATCATCACCAACTTGTATTGTGATATTATGACGTATATATTTTGCTGGTGGTAAAAATTGCATTACAAATCTTCTGGCAATTAATAAAAATACTTTCTCTTCATCTTCATTAAATACTGTAGGATTTTTTAAATGAATATCTGTTATTGTAGGTATAATAGCAGTATGAGCTCCAGTTTTACTACTATCAAATGCTTTAGATTTGATAGAAATATCAGCATTTTCTATCATATTTGATAACAATTCATCTGAATATATATCTAACATATTTATTATCTCTGGTGATTCATAATATGTTTCTTCGTTTATATAATTATTATCAGAACGGTTATATGTAATGGCTTTATATTTTTCGCGTAATGTCTGTGTTATATCCATAACCTTATCTGGTTTCATTTTATAGAGTTTGAAACAATCTTCTTGTAAATCAAGTAAACTGTAAGGTAATGGAACATTATCTATTTCTTCTTTTACTTCATATTTTGATATTACTGCATTATTTTTATTATTTTTTAATCTTTCTATAATAGCATTCGCAGTAACTTCTGATGTAATTTTCTTTGTTTCATCTACTTCATCATCTTTTGGTTTATATATAAATTTATCAATAGTGTTATTACCATCAATATTTTTACAACATGCTTTAATTGTATAATAAAATGATTTTACATGATTCTTTACTTCTAACTCTCTACGCACAATTAAAGCAAGCATTGGAGTTTGCACCCTACCGAGTGAAACTACATTGTCATTACCTAATGCGTTATTCATAAGTGTATAAGCTCTTGTTAAGTTATAACCAAAAACCATATCTGCCAGCTTTCTAGCAATTGCTTTTAATGAAAGTGAACGATAATCATTATTTTCTTTTAATTTAGATAATTCTTTTTTGATTACTTCTGTATTAAAATCATTAATAAGTAATCTTTTTATTTGTTTTGTTTGTGAGCCTTGTAAATCAATAATGCCATTTTTATACAAAATTGAATCTACAATTAACTGTCCTTCATCATCTGGGTCACCAGCATGTATGATTGTATCTGCTTTAGTTAATAAATCAGTAACAATATTATACTGCTCTTTTGTTCTTTCATTTACTTGAAAACTCCAGCCATCCGTTAGCACTGGTAATGTATCAAAAGACCATTTTTTTTGTTCGTCTGGCAGCTTTATTTCTAATAAATGCCCAACACACCATGTTATATTATACTCACCAGCTATAATATAACCTTTTTGTCTTTCAATGTTGCCACCAATAGCTTCTGCTATAGCTGCTGCAACTTGTGGCTTTTCAGCAATTACTAAGTTCATATATCCTCCATTTTATAATTTTATCCGATAAAATTATAAATATTTATAAATATTTAATAAGTAAA
>CAJUJZ010000024.1:0-8559 GCA_910586745.1 uncultured Mucispirillum sp.
TTCTTACCATATAATCTCCTTATATGGCTTGTCCAACTTTTTTGGGTAAGTTCATACTTCGCTTATGAATCAAGCTTAGTATGACATGTTTGGGCTTATCAAGCCTTGCTTATACCTTATTTCATTTTATGACTGAATGGGAATAAACTTTAAATATTTCAGTAAAATATCAACATGAAAATATTATTTATAAAAATAAATAATTGATTTTATTTATGAAATATTTAAAATATAGAAATGGAAAATAAATTCAATTCAGTAATTTTATCATATAATCAAACTGCTTCTTGCAGTAAACAATACTATATTTATATAGTAACAAATTATAGTAATACAGCTATTTACACAGGTGTAACAAGCAACCTTATAAAACGAATTTATGAGCATAAAAATAAGTTGGTTCAAGGATTTACAAGTAAATATAACTGTAATAAATTAGTTTATTTTGAAATATTTTCAGATATTCAGGAAGCAATTAAAAGAGAAAAATATATAAAAGGTAAGAAAAGAAAGTTTAAAATTGATTTAATACATTCATTAAATCCTGATTGGATAGATTTGTATGATATGATTATTCAATAAGATAATTTATTAATATTAGTATTCCAATATAATAAATATATACTGAACTTATCTAAAATTTTATGTATCAGTCATTTTGAGCCTGATTTTATAGGCGAAAAATCTAATATTATATATATTGCAGTAGTGTATAATATATTAAAATTATCCAACTTTTTAGATACTTCGCCTTTGGCTCAGTATGATATTTAAGTAAAAGTATTGACATTTATTCTATAATAAAAGATATTATTATAAATAAAAAATTAGGAGTTTTGAAATATGAAAAAGTCAGTATCCACTAATAATGCACCACAGGCAATTGGACCATACTCTCAAGGCATTTCTTTTGGCGATTTAATTTTCACATCAGGTCAGATTCCTGTAAACCCTGCAGCATCTGAAATACCTGCAGGTATAAAGGAGCAGACAAAGCAGGTATTATCAAATATTTCTTCAGTGCTTGAAGCAGCAGGCAGCTCTATGGATAAAGTATTAAAAACAGTAGTATTTATTAAAGATATGAATGACTTTACAACTATGAATGAAGTGTATGCATCATTTTTTAAAGAGCCTTTTCCTGCCCGTACAACTGTAGAAGTAGCAAGACTTCCAAAAGATGTACTTGTTGAAATCGAGGCTGTAGCTTATAAATAAAAAATGTTCCGCCTGCTTTTTGCAGACGGAATAGGATAGTGGGACAGCCAGCTGGATAAAACTGGCTGTGTAAACAAAGATATAAAATGTAAGTTAAGCTATTTAGTAGCCTCAACTCTTTCCTGCTGAGTTAAAGAAGCAAGTTTTTTTACTTTTTCAACATCAAGTTTTAAAGCATTTGCAACTTTTGTGCCGTAATCTGCACTGGCTTTATAAAACAATGCTGTCTGTCTGTATTGTATATTTTCTTTTGCATCCCCTAAATGACCTGCGATATTTGATACAATATTTGCTTTTTCGCTGTCATTCATTACTCTGTCAAAAAGCACACCTGCTTGAATAAAATCTACATCTTCTAATGGTCTGTCGTGCATACCAAGAGATGCAGATATGTCTATAAATGGCGGGTTGAATTTTGTATCAGTTATTGTATTAGTAAGTGAACTTGGGAAATAATGATATTCTGCACCACTGTTTCCATCTACACTCATAGCACCATCTCTTTGACCATTGCTGAAAGGACAGCGTGGTTTATTCACTGGTATTTGATGGGAGTTTGCACCTAAACGATACCTGTGTGCATCGCCGTAAGCAAAAAGCCTGCCTTGAAGCAATTTATCTGGAGATGCAGCAATACCAGGCACTAAATTTGCAGGTGAGAATGCAGCCTGTTCAACATCTGCAAAAAAGTTATCTGGATTTTGGTTTAATGTAAGTCTGCCTAAAGGTATAAGCGGATAATCACTGTGATACCATACTTTTGTAACATCAAATGGGTCAAATTTATATGTTTTTGCCTCTTCTGGTGTCATTATTTGAACAAAAACATCCCATGACGGATATTCTTTGTTTTTAATAGCATTAAACAAATCTTCTGTGGAATGGTCTGGATTAATACCTGCCATTTTCTGTGCTTCTGCATTTGTCATTGTTTTTATGCCCTGATTTGTTTTAAAATGATATTTTACCCATACGAATTCATTTTTTTCATTATACCACATAAAAGTATGGCTTGAATGACCGTCCATGTGCCTGTGGCTGTAAGGTGTGCCTCTGTCAGAAAATAGTATTGTAACCTGATGTATAGACTCTGGGGTCAGAGATAAGAAATCCCAGAACATATCAGCATCAGGCAGATTTGTCTGCGGATTTCTTTTTTGTGTATGTATCAAATCAGGAAATTTGAGTGCATCTCTTATAAAAAATACTGGTGTATTATTTCCTACTATATCATAGTTGCCTTCTTCTGTGTAAAATCTTATGGCAAATCCGCGAGGGTCTCTTGCTGTATCTGCTGAGCCTCTTTCACCGCCCACAGTAGAAAATCTTAAAAATACATCAGTTTTTTTGCCTACTTCTGAAAACAGTTTTGCTTTGGTATATTTTGATAAATCATTAGTAACTTCAAAATATCCTTTAGCACCAGCACCTTTTGCATGAACTATGCGTTCAGGAATGCGTTCTCTGTTAAAATGAGCAAGTTTTTCAACCAAATAGAAGTCTTGTAATAATGCGTAGCCTTCTTTTTCACCTGTTGTCATAGAAGATAAATCAGTTCCAACAGGTATGCCTTGTGATGTAGTTAAATATTTTTTATCCATATTGGACCTCCTTATAAAAGTAATATAAGAATAATAGCAATAATTACTAATATTAATTTTTATGATCCCAACAATTTAACCATAATTTTAGATTTAAAACATATATAAACACATATTTATATACAATTAAGTCGCATAGATAATAAATTGGTGACATTTTGTTTAATAATAATTATACATACCTTAATTATTTATTAAATGTTATGCGTCTTTATTTATTACAATTAGTATAAATTGAAAACTTTTTAGAACATTATTAAAAATCATTTGACAGCAGTCCAAAGTATCTATTTAATATAATCAAGAATATTTATGTATAAGGAATGAGATGTTTTCATACACTATTCGCAGGCTTTTAATGATGATACCAATGTTTATAGGTATTACTATAATATGTTTTATAGTTATCCATTTAGCTCCGGGAAATGCTGCAGAAATGCGGGCAGCTATGGGTCCAAAATATTCTGAAACTGCACGGGCAAAGTTTGAAAAAATGTATGGGTTTGATAAGCCTATTTATGAGCAGTATATAATATGGCTTAAAAAAGCAGTAGTTTTAGATTTTGGTGAATCTTTTGCAATAGACGGCAGAAGTGTAAAAGAAAAAATCGGTGAAAGGATACATATTACAGTTGGCTTAAATCTTTTAAGTATGTTTTTTATATTTTTAATAGGGCTTCCACTTGGTATCATTTCTGCCTATTATCAAAACAGTATACTGGATAAAACCATAACGGTAATAGTGTTTATAGGGTTTGCTGTGCCTGCTTTCTGGCTTGCAGTAATATGTATGTATTATTTCAGCATTCATTTAGGCATTCTGCCTATTTCTGGACTTTATACAGAATATATTTATGATACAATGAGTTTCTGGGAAAAGGTAAAAGATATTGCCGCCCACTTAGTTCTGCCTGTTTCTATTTCAGTTTTTGGCTCTCTTGCAGGTATATCACGATTTGCAAGAACATCTACTCTTGATGTTCTTCATGAAGATTATATTACGGCAGCAAGAGCAAGGGGTATAGGGGAAGGCAGAATATTATTCAGCCATGCTTTAAGGAATGCTTTACTGCCTGTCATTACTATTTTAGGGCTTTCTATTCCCGGGCTTATTGGCAGCAGTGTAATTTTTGAATCAATATTCAGCATACCGGGTATGGGACAGCTTTTTTATAATTCTGTAATGATGAGAGATTATCCTGTTATTATGGGGATATTAGTAATAGGGACAATTCTTACATTAATAGGCAATTTTATCGCAGACATTGCTTATGCTTTTGCAGACCCAAGGATACGCTATGGAAAGAAATAAAATCTTTTCAAAAATAAGTAAAAATATACTGCTTGTAAGTGGGGCATTTATTGTGTTGTTTTTTATAATAGTTGCCATATTTGCACCATTTATTGCTCCATTTAATCCTGCACTTACTAATTTAAATGAAGTATTTACTGCCCCTAACAGCACATATTTATTTGGCACAGATGCTCTTGGCAGAGATGTATTTTCAAGAGTAGTTTATGGAGCAAGAATATCTTTATTTGTGGGATTTATTGCTGTAGGTATATCTGTAATTATAGGTGTAGTTTTAGGCATGATAGCTGGATATTATGGCAGAATAGTGGATAGTATTATAATGCGATTTACTGATATTATGCTTTGTTTTCCGTCATTTTTTCTAATTTTAGCAGTTATAGCTTTTTTAAAACCATCTATTATAAATGTAATGGTGGTAATAGGAGTAACAGGCTGGATGGGTGTAGCAAGGCTTGTAAGGGCAGAAGTAATGAGTGTAAAAAACAGGGAATATATTCTTGCATCAAGGCTGCAGGGTTTAAGTCATATTAAAATAATGTTTAAGCATATACTGCCTAATGTATTATCCCCTGTGTTTGTTACTGCCATATTAGGTGTTGCAAGTGCTATTTTATTAGAATCATCTTTAAGCTTTTTAGGTTTAGGCGTTCTTCCGCCAACTCCATCATGGGGCAATATATTAACAGAAGGTCAGAATAATATAATTAATGCATGGTGGCTTTCTCTTTTTCCGGGTATTGCCATAGTGCTTACAGCTTTAGGATATAACCTTTTAGGCGAAGGCTTAAGAGACGCATTAGACTATAAGAATAATAAATCAGATGTTAAGGGTTAAATATGAAAAAAATAATATTATCAATGTTTTCAGCTGTATTTTTATTTTCCTGCAGTGATACAGGGATAGAAGTAGTATCTTATGCAGATTATTCAAGTGATATATCTTATCAAGTGGGAAGCCCGCGAGATAGAAGGCTTACATTTTTTGATATTAATGAATTTAAACAGATAAGAAGTATCCCAAATAATTTATCAACTGGCAGTCTATCAGGCAGGGTGCAGTTTGCCCAAACACATACTATTGACCCTAATAATAATGAAACAAGAAAAGAGCCGTCATTAATACCATATAGAGCAGCACTTTTACTTTTTACTCCACAGGAAGAACTATATGAATTATCTGTCAGAGTAAGTAACGGAAAAAACACTTCTGTTTTTAAAATGGTGCCGCCAGTAAATATGCCAAAATCTGATTATATGGATAGAAGCGGGACGAAACCAGATATTACATATTCTAAACGCTCTTGGAGTGTGCAGCTACCTTATGACTATGTTACTCCTGAAATGCAGCTTGATTTTACGGGCAAAACAATATCACAGGTTAAGTTATCAGGCACTCTTTTTGGTAATGATATAGAGTTTGCAGCACCAATAGAGGGAGCATTTCTTGTTGTCAGGCTTGGTATGCTTACAGATAATGTTGCAACAGGTTCACATTCAACATCTCAGGCTATGACATATGATATAGCTCATGGTATGCAGGAATATTTCCAAACAGTTCCTTTTGCAAGATTATTTCATGGATATTATGAAGACAGAGTGCTAGAAAAAGTAATTATTAGTAATGGAAAAATATATGAAAATAAAAGTGATTATGTAGGGGCAGATTATTACAGTGGAGATATGCGTGAAAATGTGGCAAAAGCACAAGTGAGTGTTGGTATAGATTTGGCAAACAAAGGAGTTGCAAGCAGTCCATTAGACCAGTCCCACCAGCTGGGAAACGATATGTTTTATTTTACAGTGCATCATGCAAAAGGAAGATACACTAATGGCGAAGGTAAGCCGGTAGATGTTCCGCATGGGTTAAGCGGAGGCAACGGAATAGGCACTCTAGTTGATTCTACTGGCAATGAATTCAGCCATGAAGTGGGACATGGATATGGTATGGGGCATTATCCGTTTTTAAATGATGCAAGTGATGGCTCTGTGCATGGATATACTACTTCATGGGGCTATGATGCTTATAAAAACAGAATGAGAGCTAATGTGGCATGGAACAGCACTCCGCAGGCTGTTATGTATCAGGATAAATGGTATATCACACCTTTTCAAAATTATTACGGCTGGAACAGAGACTGTATGGCAGGCGGTGTTGCTGATAGTGCAATATCGCGATATACTCATAACACTGCAAGAAGCACAAGACAGGTGCAGAAAAATATAGAAAACAGATATTTTTTAAGTGATGATAAAAATAATAATGGCGAATATTACTATATCAGCTGGGATAAAGAAAGCAGGACATATAAAAATGTAACAGATGAAAAGTTTTTAAAAAGCAGAATAAGCCCTGCAAGAAAAGGGGTGCCAGTGATTACTATTTTAGGCGGCTATGACCCTACCCCCCCCCATAATGCTGTGATTTATAAATATTTCAGGGGAAACTGGGGTAATGTATTTGATTCTATATTTAAAGACAGTCTGCCTGCTGAAGCTACATCATATTTGGAAATAACATATTATGATAATAAGCCAAATAAATATGTAGTGCTTAGTGATAAAAGATATAATGCAAAAATAATTAACAAGCTGCATGTAAATATTGCAGAAGAAGATAAACCTGCAAAAATTACTCTCTATGTAAATAATGTTAATAAAGGCTCTACAACAATAGCAGAGACGGTATATGATAATCCACTTCCAAAAGCTGTTGAAATAGGTAAAGCAAATGGCTATCAAGATGTTATAGATAACGATACCATATTTCTTAATGACAGTCTTGCTAATAAATCTATTGATAATTATATTCTTTCTGCTAAAGAAAAAGAGCTTATTGAAATTTTTGCAAGATATAAAGCATTAAATAAACTTGATGCAAACCCAAAAAAGATAGCTGATGATTATATTGCAAAGAAAAATAAGGCTGATAATATAAATATGTTTATAGATAATAACTATGTAAGCCTTGAAAATAATGATATATCAGCAGATGAGGCTTTGAAAAAGCTGTTTGCAGAAAACGGGCTTGGCTCTGTTATATTTAAATTTAATCAGGCAGAACTAAATGGTAAATGTATGGAGATATATCATTCAGAAACAAGCAGATATGCTGTTAGATTATCATCTAAATGTAATGAAAGTAAAGAGCAGAGGTGGGCGATAGATAAATCAGGACGAATTCATTCAGCTCTTTATCCCGGATATTGTCTTGATATGAAAAATATGTCTGTTTTACAGCTTTGTTCAGATGATACAAGCCAGCAGTGGAAAATAAGAAATCCTGAAAGTATTGTAAATGGTGTTTTTTATGAAAATATGGGGACAGTTGGAAAATGTATAGATAACAGCGGTGGCAATTCTGATAAAATAATCAGCTATAATTGCACTAATGGCAATAACCAGAAGTTTAAAAACAAAGTAACAGAAGATGAGAATTTATATTTAAGTTTATTTGGTGGCAGTTTAATAGAAGAAATTTGGAAATATATTCCAGCAGATAGTGCGGAGAGTAAATAATGAAAAAAATAATTATAATATTTGTGTTAATATTTGCAGTTAATATTCCTTTTCTTTATGCTCAGTATGGTGACTATTATGACGGCAAAAACAGTTACAGCTATGGAGATATGCCTTCGCCTAAAAAAAGCAGCAGGAAAAAATATGAAAATAAAAATCATTATATAGGAATATCGCCGTCTATCTATATACCAACAGGGAAAAATGCTTATATAAAAGATTATACAGGTGTTGGCGGTGGTTTTGATATGCGTTATAAATATAACTTTCATAAAATATTTGGACTTGCTGGCACATTCCGTTATAACTATGCAAGCGGCTCTAATATTAAAGGATATACAGAATACAACACAGACCACCATTTAATAGACTTACAGTTTTTAGCTGTTTTGCAGTATGATGATGTTAAAGCTACAAAAGGGTTTATTCCATATATTTCAGCAGGTATGGATGTGGCAGTATCTATTGTAAACAGTAAAACAGTAACATTAAATTATAAAACAGATGCAGATGGAGCTGCATATCTTATTGACACAACCACTAATAATAAAAGCGATACTGCTGCAAATGTGGGTTTTGTTGTAGGAGCAGGGCTTAGGTATGCATTTTCAAATAATTTTACAACAGGTTTTGGTGTTGATTATACCCATGTCTTTACAAACCATGATTATTCTGGAGTAAGAGTATTTGTAGATGCAGGATACAGGTTTTAGTAAATAATATTACATCCTGACAATTTCATTTCATAAGTAAGATAGTTTAAATATATTATGCACTCTTGTAGTATATATAAGGTTAGATTTTTCGCCCATAAAATCAGGCTCAAAATGACTGCTGCATAAAATTTTTGTAAATCCATAATTTAGATTCTTCGCTATGCTCAGAATAGACAAGTGTGTTACAACAATG
>CAJUJZ010000024.1:8659-22927 GCA_910586745.1 uncultured Mucispirillum sp.
CAGACTAAAAATGACTGCCGCATAAAATTTTTGTAAGTCCATAATTTAGATTCTTCGCTATGCTCAGAATAGACAAGTGTGTTACAACAATGTCTTACTGAGCCTTTGGCGAAGTAACTAAAAACAGATAGTTTAAATATACCATATACTGCTGTAATAATAGATAAGGTTAGATTTTTCGCCTTTAAAAATCAGACTAAAAATGACTGCCGCATAAAATTTTTGTAAGTCCATAATTTAGATTCTTTGCTATGCTCAGAATAGACAAGTGTGTTGCAACAATGTCTTACTGAGCTTTTAAGCGAAGTAACTAAAATATAAAATCTAAAAATACTTAACGAAATTTGTGGTATTATGAATTATATAATTGTTTTAAAAGCGGTAAAATCTTACCGCTTTGTATATATTTTAAACTAATTATTGTTACTATTATTTCGCCAGTCGCTTTCAAAATATTGGTTAATAAGCTCATCAAGCATGGCAATCATTTCATCAACAGTGTTTTGCAGCTCCTGCAAATATTCGTTTGCTTTAATCCTGTTTTCTGTCTGTATTTCTTCCATAACTTTATTACCCAGCGCATGAACTTTTATATGAAGAGGCTCTACATCTTTATAAAGTTGGTTATTTTTGAATATTTCCTGTCCCAGACTATAATAAAACTGACCGAATGCACATGTTTTATGAGTAGCCAGTGTTGTTGATTTATTGTTTGTAT
Organism: uncultured Mucispirillum sp.; assembly: GCA_910586745.1. GTDB lineage: Bacteria > Chrysiogenota > Deferribacteres > Deferribacterales > Mucispirillaceae > Mucispirillum. The sequence goes on from CAJUJZ010000024.1 coordinate 9,378, forward strand.
AATGAGTATATACATTATGCATAAATTTAATATGAGCACTTTTTGCTCTGAGAAAATGAACTGCACGATTAGAATATTTAATAGCGGAAAATTTAGTGGACAGCTCACTTATTGTTTCTATCATTTTATTATAGTTTGCAACAAGTTCTTGCATTAAGTTATCAGTCGTTTCAGAAACTTCTATAATATCTTGAGCATCTCTTGCTATTTCTTCATTTACTCCAGAGTGCAGTTCCATAGTTTTAGTTATATCATCACTTGTAACGCTTATTCTTTCAGAAAAATTTAAGATATCATTAAAGTTTTTATATACAATTTCTGTCTGGTCTTTCTGCATCATAATTTGGTGGAAAATATTGCTTGTTTGGTTTGAAACTTCACCAATATGGCTTTGAATATCTGCAACCATTTCTTTAATTTCATTAGTAGATTTGGTTGTTTTATCTGCCAGTTTTCTAACTTCATCTGCAACAACGGCAAACCCACGGCCTGCTTCTCCAGCTCTGGCTGCTTCAATTGCAGCATTTAAGGAAAGTAGAGCAGTCTGTTCTGAAATATCATCAATAACTGAAACGATAACACCAATTTTTTCTGCCCCGGAATTTAATTCAGATATTTTTTCTTCTAAACTTGAAGCTGCATTAGAAATATTTTCCATTAATTTTTTTGCATGCTCCATAGCTTCAGAGCCTGTTTTAGTTAAATCTAGTGATTGATTAATATCAGAATTAATTTCTGCAGAAGTTTGTGTGATTTTGCCTATATAACCTACAAGTTCGTTAATTGATTTATATATATTTTGTGCACTTCGTGCATTTTTTGTGATACTTTCATCAACTGTTGCAATAGATGATGATACTCTTAACGACCTGCCCTCTGCAATTACTGCATATCTGTAAAATTCAAGTATTGCTTTATCTGTATTTATCATCATGTGATTAAGTGATTTAGCAATATTTTTGCAGTGTTCACATTTTACATTTGTATCTAAACGCTTTCTTAAATCAACTATTTCATCATATTCAGTTGCCATAACTTTGGCGATGTTTAAAATATTATTTAAAATATTTCTTACAGTAAAGAAAATGGCAGGAAAAAATAAACCATAGCATACAAGAGAAAGCCAAGTAGGCAGAATATTTAATTCTGATAAGATTATTATGACTAAAAGATAAAAAAGTATAAAGAAAAATGACCATTTGAAACTTATTTTATTCATATTATTTTACCTCATATATATTAAATATTTTTAAGTTTTCTTGCACTTATTAAAAATGCACTGTGGTTATATATCCACATTTCAGGTCTTACAGACATCCCATCTACTTTCCAAGGGCGTCTTGTAAATTCTGCTGTTTCAATATCTGAAAAATACCCACAGTCTTTTAATACATCTACATAAGTTTTAACCTGCAGGATAGTAGGCAGATAAGCCACTATAAGTCCGCCATTTTTTAACCCAGTTTTAAGATGAGGTACCACATGCCATGGCTCAGGTAAATCAAGCAGCACTCTGTCATAAGTGCCGTCTATGCCGTCATATATACTTCTAACTTCTATTGTATGGTTTGCAGGTGTTTCACCCAGAAACTGTTTGATAAATTTTGCTGACTGTTCTGCAAAATCTGCTCTTATTTCATAACTTGTAAGGCTGCCTGTGCCTGCAAGAGCTCTTAATATTGCAATAGATAATGCACCCTGCCCTATACCTGATTCTAAAATCTTTTGGTCAGGTGCTACATCACACCACATAAGCATAGCTGCAGCATCTTTTGGATAGATAATCTGTGCCTGCCTTTTTATATTCATTACGAAATCCATATATGTAGGTCTATACACGAGGTAAGGATGACCTAATGTGCTTTTAATAATATTTCCCTCATCAAGAGCAGCAATGTCATTATGTTCAATATAGCCATATTGAGTAGAAAACCTTGCACCTTCTTTTAAAGTAACCATATACTTCTTATTTTTTGTATCAGAAAGCACAATAAGAGAATTAAATTCAAACATGTATTTCAAAACTCCGAAAAAGAAAAATATAATTTATTATATTATACAATTATAAGTCATATTGCAATAGTTTATATAATTATAAATTGGAAAAAGTAATATTTTCATTAAAAAGTTATGAAAGAATATTGCTGCTTTAAAATAGTGTATACATATATAGGTGGGGGCTTTAAAATTGTATGAAGATAATCATCATATCCTTGGTTTATGTTTATAGACCATAAAGAGAAGTTCACTGTATAAATCCATATATTCCAAAATGCAGCTTATACTGCTTTACTAATTAGTCATAAGCAAAAAAAATAATTATTTATTAATAATCATTTTTTTTCATTGAATATTTAAAAATCTTTTGCTAAACTTTTCAAATGAAAACTTTAAAAGATTTAAGAGAAGAAATTGATAGTATTGACAGTCAGATATTATCACTTTTAAATAAGCGTGCAGGCTGTGTAATTGAAGTTGGCGAAATAAAGAAAAAGGAAGGCTCGCCTGTATGGGTTAATTCCAGAGAAGAGCAAATATACACCCGCTTAAAAGAAGAAAATAAGGGTCCATTTCCACAGCATTCTTTAAGGAATGTTTTCCGTGAGATAATGAGTGCATCTTTATGCTTAGAGGAAGAAGTACGGGTTGCTTTTTTAGGACCTGTTGGCACTTTTTCTAATTTGGCAGCAGTAAAAAGGTTTGGTCAGTCCGCAAAACTTATTCCTGTCAGAAATATTGGCGAAATATTTCAAGGTGTGGAAAAAGGTCATGTACATTATGGTATTGTGCCTGTAGAGAACTCTCTTGAAGGTGCAGTTAATCAATCCCTTGATATGTTTATGGACAGCGATGTTATTATTATGGGTGAAGTGTATGTGGAGATTGCAGAAAATCTGTTGAATAAAACTGGCAGAAAAGAAGATATTAAAAAAATATACTCCCATCCAAGCCCACTTGGTCAGTGCTCAAAATGGCTTGCTAAAAATTTTCCTAATACAGAGCTTTTCCCCTGTGAATCTACTGCACTTGCTGCAGAAATGGCACAAAATGATGAAACAGTTGCAGCAATAGGCAGTGAGCTTGCAGAAGCTGTATATAATTTAAAGGTTATAGAAAGGCATATAGAGGACGGTCCTGGTAATTTTACAAGATTTGTAGTTATTGGTAAAAATCATCAGGAAGCAACAGGTAATGATAAAACAACATTAATGTTCAGTGTTCATCATAAATCAGGTGCTTTATATGATGTGCTGGAAATATTTAAGCGTGGCAGTATTAATATGACTACTCTTGAAAGCAGACCGTCAAAGCAGAAACCATGGGAATATCTTTTTTATACAGATATAGACGGTCATAAAGACAGCCCAGAAATAAAGAAAGTATTAGATGAATTTATAGAAAAAACGCCTATTGCAAAAGTATTAGGTTCATATCCAAAAGGAGAGTTTTAGTATGGCAGATTATAAATCATTAGTATGGGATGGGCTTTTGGAATTATCAGCTTATGTTCCAGGCAAACCAGTAAAAGAACTTCAAAGGGAGCTGGGTATAGAAAAAGTTGTAAAACTTGCATCTAACGAAAACCCATATGGTGCAAGTCCAAAAGCTGTTGCTGCTTTAAAAGAGTATGAAAAAGAAATTACAAGATACCCAATAGGCGACAGTTTTTATTTAAGACAGGCTATTGCAGAATTTCATAATGTGGATATAGATAATATTGTGTGCGGAGCTGGCAGTGATGAAATTATTCAGCTTTTATATATGGCATTTTTATCAAGCGACACTCATGCACTTGCTCCAAGTCCTTCATTTTCAGAATATGAGCTGCTTGCACGCGGTTTAAAATCAAGCTGCAAATGGGTAGAAACAAACAGTGATTTTTCAATTAATTTTGATAACATATTAAATACTGTTAATGATAAAACACGCTTTATTATGCTTGCAAACCCAAATAACCCAACAGGTACTCTTTTTGGTGAAAAAGCGTTTACTGATTTTATGGATAAACTTTCACCTAATGTGCTTGTGGTGCTTGATGAAGCATATATTGAATTTGCAGAAGGAGATTATCCTAATGTATTTGCACTTATGAAAAAGTATAATAACCTTATGACTATGAGAACTTTTTCAAAAGCATATGGGCTTGCATCTATCAGGTGCGGTTATTTAGTGGCAGATAAAGAATGTATTTCATTAATAAATAGAATCCGTCCGCCATTTAATGTAAATTCAGCTGCTCAAATAGTATGTGCAGAAGCAATAAAAGACCAGGAACATATTCAAAAAGTTGCTGCTTTAAATAAAGCAGGAAAAGAGTATATATATAAAGAAGTAACTGCTATGGGCTTAGAGTATGTAAAAACTGATACAAACTTTATGCTTATAAAAACAGGCGATGGCAAAAAAGTTTTTGATGACTTACTAAAAGAAGGTGTTATTGCCAGATTTTTAGGCGGAAATAGATTAAAAGAATATATCCGAGTATCAATAGGCACAGATGAAGAAAATAAAATCTTTATTAGAGCATTAAAAAAAGTTTTAAATAAATAATAAATATTTTTGGGAGTTATACTATGATTATTGTAATGAAACATAATGCCTCCAAACAAGAAATAGGCAACTTAACAGATCACTTAACAACATGTGGTTACAGACTGACTATTTCTGAAGGGGTAGAAAGAACAGTTATTGGTGCAATAGGTGATGAATCACTTTTAAAAGGCAAGCAGGTGCAGACATTCCCTGGTGTTGATGAAATTATACCAATTTCTAAGCCATATAAACTTGTAAGCCGTGAATTTAAAAAAGAAGATACAGTTATTGATGTAAAAGGCGTAAAAATAGGTGGCAAAGAACTTGCTGTTATGAGCGGACCATGTTCTGTAGAAAGCTTAGATCAGGCACGCACTGTAGCTATGAGAACAAGTGCAAAAGGCTCAAGAATATTAAGAGGTGGAGCATATAAACCACGCACAAGCCCATACTCATTTCAAGGAATGGGGCCAGAAGGATTAATATACTTAAGAAAAGCAGCTGATGAATTTGGTATGGTTGTAGTTACTGAACTTACAGACCCAAGAGATTTAGATATTGTTTCAGAATATACTGATATTATCCAAATCGGTGCAAGAAATATGCAGAATTTCCGTCTGCTTCATGAAGTAGGTGCACAGGAAAAACCAGTTCTTTTAAAAAGAGGTATGAGTGCCACATTAAAAGAATTTTTATTAGCAGCTGAACATATTGCAAAAGAAGGCAACTCAAATATTATTCTCTGTGAAAGAGGAATTAGAACTTTTGAAACATATACAAGAAATACATTAGACTTATCATGTGTTCCTGCAATTAAAAGCCTTTCTCACCTGCCTATAATTGTAGACCCAAGCCATGGAACAGGCAGAATAGAATGTATTGGACCTATGGCACTTGCTTCTGTTGCAGCTGGAGCAGACGGCTTAATGATAGAAGTTCATCCAAATCCAGATGAGGCATTAAGTGATGGTGACCAGTCATTAACTCCAGATCAATACTGTGAAGTAATAGATAAAGTAGAAATTATTGCAAAAGCAGTAGGCAGGGAAATTGCAAAATAATATGCAGTTTAAAAATATAGGAATTGCAGGCTTAGGCTTAATAGGCGGCTCTTTCGCCAAAGCCTTTGCCTGCAATGGTATAAAAATTTACGGTTTTGATTTAAATCAGTCAGTGCTTTTACAGGCAGTAGAAAGCCGTATATTTGAAGGGGTAACTGATGAGTTTGAAAAATTTATTAATTTTCCCCTTGATTTAATATATATATGTGTGCCTGTGCAGTCGGCAGTTATGTTTATTAATATGCTTGGTCAGGCTTCCTATAAAAAAGCAGTAACAGACGGCTGCAGCACAAAAACAACTATTTTAGAAGCTGCAAAAAACAATAATCTTTATTTCTGCGGCGGTCATCCTATTAGAGGCAGGGAAACAAGCGGATTTATTAATTCAGAAGCAGACTTATATAATGGTGCAAAGCATATATTAACTTCTATGGGTAATACTGAGCTTGATAATGCACTTGTTGAACTGCATAAATCTATAAATATGCAGGTATGTCATATGACAAGTGATGAGCATGATACAATCTTTGCCAATGTGAGTCATTTGCCCCACTTAATATCTTTTTGCTTAATGGATACAGTTTTAAATAAAAATAAGGAAGCTCTTTCATTTGCAGGGGGCGGTTTTAGAGATTTTACTCGTATTGCAGCAAGTGATGCAGCGATGTGGAGCGATATTTTTATAGATAATAAAAAAGCATTGCTTGAATGTGTAGAAAATTTAGAAAAAGATATTATTAGGTGGAAAAATATGATGAAAGACGATAATAAAAAAATGCTGCATGATAAAATAGAAGAAATAAGCGGAGAACGCAGAAAGCTTTAGTAAAACATAAATAAGAAAATTACAGGTATTCAGGCTGCATATAATATGGTGCAGCTTATGAAAAGACCTTTTACATAGATATAAAGTTATTTTATTTAAGTGATTATAAAGGAGTAAATGAGAGCCACAGGATGTGGCGTCGCGGTTCAGCCGTCGCAAGCGATAGTGGAATTTATTTCCACAGAGCGCATTTTAAAAATTTTATAGACAAAATTTTTAATAAGGAGATTATATGATTACATTCGATAAATGCAAATGTTTTAAAGGGAATATAAAAGTTCCAGCAGATAAATCTATTACACACAGGGCAGTAATAATGGGTAGTATGGCTGATGGCGTTACTGTTGTAAGAAACCCGCTTATTTCAAGAGATACACTTGCCACTATGAATATTATGCAGCAGTTAGGTGTAAATATTGTAAATGAGCGTTCAAGACTGCTTATTCATTCTGAAGGCATTAAAAATTTTAAAGAACCTTATGATGTATTGAACTGTGATAATTCAGGCACAACAGCTAGATTAGTTATGGGTATGCTTGCTCCAAATAATTTTTATTCAGTATTAACAGGTGATGCATCTCTTTTACGCAGACCAATGGCAAGAGTAATCAAGCCGCTTTCAAAACTTGGTGCAGTAATAAAAGCAAAAGATAATAATAACTTACTCCCTGCAACAATTCTTCCATGTAAGATGAAAGCTGGTGAAATTATTGCAGAAACAAAATCTGCTCAGGTAAAAAGTGCTGTGTTATTAGCTGGTGTGCAGTTAGATGGTGCAGTTACTTATATTGAAAAAACATTAACAAGAGACCATACAGAAAGAATGCTTCAGGCTTTTGGTATAAAATGTGAAAACAGTAATGGAAAAATAACAGTTCATGGTGGTGCACTTCATCAAACTCAGCTTGATATTCCTGCCGATTTTTCTTCTGCTGCATTTTTTATAGGTGCTGGTATTATTTTTGAAGGCTCTGAAATAGTTATAGAAAACTGCGGCTTAAACCCAAGCAGGATAGGCTTATTAAATGTATTAAAAGATTTAGGCGTTGATATAAAATATGAAATAATAAGTAATGAATATGAGCCAATAGGCAGCATATATGTAAAAAGCGGTAAAATAAAAGGCGGTAAAGTAAGTGGTGACATTATTGCAAATATGATAGATGAAATACCTGTTTTAGCTATGATAGCTCTTTTTGGTGAAGCTCCACTTGAAATAAGAGATGCAAAAGAACTTCGTGTTAAAGAATCAGACAGAATAGCTGCTCTTATAAACAATTTTAGAGCATTAGGGGCTGAAATAGAAGAATATGAGGATGGATTAAAAATCTATCCACTTGAAAAAGAGCCTGAAAAAGCAAAACTTTTAGCTTATGATGACCACAGAATATCTATGGTAAATATTATTCTTGCTAAAAAATTTGGTGTAAAAGTATTAATGGATAATATAGCATCACTTGATGTATCATATCCGCATTTTATTGGTGATTTATTATCACTGGAAGAAAAATAATAAGGTGAAATTATGCAGGTAGCAATAGATGGACCAGCAGGAAGCGGTAAAAGCTCAGTATGTAAAATAATTGCAGAAAAATATTCTCTTACATATATTGATACAGGAGCAATGTATAGAAGTATAGCATGGCTCAGCATTCATTTTGGAGAAGAAAATCTTGCTGCAAAGGCAGAAAATACAGAGTTTATTTTAGAAGATAATGGCAGGAAAATATCTGTAAAATATAATGATAAAATATATGATTTAACAAAAGAAATCCGCACACCTGAAATTTCTTCTAAGGTTGCTTTAGTAGCTTCAAACAGTGATATACGAAAAATTTTAGTGAAAAAACAGCAGTTTTATGCAGAAGGAAGTGATGTAATTATGGAAGGCAGAGATATTACTACTGTTGTACTTCCTGATGCTGATATTAAAATATTTTTAACTGCAAGCCCAGAAGAAAGAGCAAAAAGACGCTTTAAAGAGTGGGAGGGTATGGAGCAGTGTGAAGAATATTCAAAAGTGTTAGAAGAAATCAAAAAACGGGACGAAATGGATATGACAAGGAAAGAAAGCCCGCTTTTGCAGTCAGAGGATGCAGTTTTGTTTGATACAACAGGGCTTTCATTAGAGCAGGTGGCAGATAAAATCGGTGAAATAATAATGTCTTATAAAAATAATAACTAAAAAAGTAAGATAAAATATTCTATTTTATTTGCCAAATGAAAAAAATTAGTGTAAAATAACTATCCTAAGCTTGAAAGGAGCATTAATGGAAATAATGGTTGCACGACACGCAGGTTTCTGTTTTGGTGTTGAGCGTGCTATTGATATAGTAAAAGATGCTGCAAAAGAATACTCTTCAGTAGTAACTTTTGGACCTATTATACATAATCCACAGGTAGTAGGTGAGCTGACAGAAGCAGGGGTTGCAACAATTAAATCCCTTAACAAAGTATCAAAAGATATGTCTGTGGTAATAAGAAGCCACGGTATAGAAAGAAAGGAAGCTGAGTATCTGGCAGAGAATGCAGGAAATGTGATAGATGCTGTCTGTCCTTTTGTTAAAAAAGCGCAAATTGCAGCAGCCAGATTATCTAAAAGCTGCGATTATATAGTTATCCTTGGGGAATCTGACCATCCAGAAGTAAAAGGCATTGTCAGTTATATAGATATTCCCTATAAAGTTATAGAAAGTGCAGAAGAAGTTGATGCACTTGATTATATGGAAAAATATGGGTTTTTAGCCCAGACAACACAAAGTATAGGCATATTTGAAAGTGCTGCAGAAAAGCTGAAGAAGAAATGCAGTGAGCTTGTAATAGCAAAAACAATATGCTCTGCTACTGAAAAACGGCAGGAAGCTGCTATTGAGGTAGCATCAAAAGTGAAAGTAATGATAGTAGTTGGCGGTAAAAACAGTGCTAACACTACAAGGCTCTACCACCTGTGTAAAGAGATTTGTCCACATACTTATCACATAGAAACAGTTTCAGAATTACGGGTAGATATGTTTCAAGGTATAAGTAAAGTTGGACTTACAGCAGGGGCAAGCACTCCTGCATATCTGCTTGAAAAGGTGCGTGAATACATTTTAGAGGTCGCAAGATGAGTAATGAAAACAGACAAAACGAAGAACGCATGGAAGATTTCGAGTCCTACTTTGAAGAGTCTCTCCAGCAATATCACACAGGTGCAGAGGTAAAAGGCACTATTGTAGAAATCAAAGGAGATACTGCTCTTATTAACTTTGGCTATAAAACAGAAGGTGTAGCTAATGTTTCAGAATTAGAAGGAGCGAAAGTTGGAGATGAAGTAGAACTCAGCATCGTTAAAATGAATAATGATGGCGTTTTTCTTTCTAAAAAAGCAATCAACGCTAGAAGCGACTGGAGTGCTATTAAAGAAAAAGAAAACAGTGGTGAACCGGTTGAAGTTAAAATCACAGAATATGTAAACACTGAAAAAGTAAAAGGATACCGTGGTAGAGTTGGAGAGATAGAAGCATTTATTCCAGAAACACATATTGATATCCACTTAAAGGATATAGACCCTGCAAAATTTGTTCATAAAGTAGTTATTGCAAAAATCTTAAAAGCAAATGGCGGCAAAAAACAGTCAGTTTTAGTTTCTCCACGCCAGTATCTAGCTGATGAAGTAAAAAAATTAAGAAGTGAATTTTTTGAAAAATACAATGTGGGCGATAAAATAAAAGGTGCTGTTAAAACATTAAAAGATTATGGTGCATTTATCAGCCTTGGTGGTATAGACGGCTTTCTGCATAAAAATGAAATGAGCTGGGGCAGAGTGAAAAATCCTGCAAAATTTTTAGCAGAAAATGATGTTGTAGAAGTTGTAATATTAGAAATTGATAAAGCTGCTAATAAAGTTGCTGTTGGTATGAAGCAGCTGCAAAAAGACCCATGGGATGATGCTGCAAAAACTTATCCAGAAGGCTCTACTGTTAAAGGAACAGTTGTTGCAAGAAAAAGAGCTGGTTATGTTGTAGAAATTGCTCCAGGTATTGATGGCTTTGTTCCAAACGAAGAAATTGGCTGGCTTAAAAATACTAAATCTACTTTAAATATAAAAGATATAGTTGAAGGCAGAGTAACAGGCTATGATAACGAGCGTAAAAGAGTTATTATGAGTGTTAAAGATTTAATAGATAACCCATGGAAAACATTAAAAGAAGAAAATCCAGAAGGCTCTATTGTAAAAGGTACTATTAAAAACATAACTGACTTTGGCTTATTTGTAGATTTTGGCAGTTTTTTAGACGGTTTAGTTCGTAAAGGTGATATTTCTTGGAGAGAAGAACCTGTAGATTTAAATGAGCTTTATAAAGCAGGCGATACTATTGAGGCTAAAGTTTTACACATTGATGAAGATAAAGAGCGTATCAGCTTAGGTATTAAACAGTTAGAAGCAAACCCATGGAAAGAAGTAACAAAACTTCTGCCACAAGGTAAAGTTGTTGATGTAAAAATCACAGCAGTAAATAAACAAGGCTTAGAAGTTGAACTTCCACTTGAAATGAAAGGTGTAATTGCTGCTGCTGATTTAGACCCTGCAAAAGCTTCTTTGGAACAGTATAATGCAGGCGATACTGTAACTGCAACAGTAATCAAAGTAGATAATAAAGAAAAACAAGTTATTCTTTCTATTAAAAAATATCTGCAGGATTCTGAACGCAGAGAAACAAAAGAATACATGAAAAAAATGGAAACAAATATCGATGCAGGCTTTGGCAACATTTTTATGGATAAATTTAATAAATAAGTAAAAAACTTATAAATTATAATAAAAGGGCTTAAAAGTTATTTTAAGCCCTTTTTTATTGATATTTTATAAATCTTATCTACATAATAGTAATATTATGCAGCTTTTTTATTTCCCTATTGCTTTTTTCAAAATATCTTGCAATATTATATAAAATTTTAAAGACAAGGGTAAAATATGAATATATTAATAGCAATAATAGTTTTAGGAGTGCTTGTATTTGTTCACGAGTTAGGCCATTTTCTTGTGGCAAAATGGGCTGGTGTCTATGTAGAGAAGTTTTCAATAGGCTTTGGACCTGTTCTTTTAAGAAAAAAGTATGGGGAAACAGAATATGTGCTTTCTGCTCTGCCACTTGGTGGTTATGTAAAAATGTATGGTGAGCAGAATGATGATGAGCCGGGGCAGGAAACTTATGACCCAGTAAAAGAAGGCCGTTCCTTTAAAGATAAATCCGGCTGGCATAAGGCTGCAATCATTTTTGCAGGTCCGCTTTTTAATGTAATATTTGCAATACTTATTTTCTGGGGCTTATATATGACTGGTATTCCTTCATATTCTGCCATAGTTGGAACAGTAGAGCAAGGCTCTATTGCAGAAACTGCGGGGCTTAAAGCTGGGGATAAAATAGTATCAGTTAATGATGAAAAAATACGCTCATGGAATGAGTTTGCAGCAATTATTGCTGATAAGCCAAATGAAAAAGTAATAATTACATTATCTGATGACAGGCAGATACATTTAACAGTAGGCGAAAAAGAAGCAGCAGATATTTTTGGAGATAAAGAGAAAATTGGTTCAATCGGAGCAGGTCTGCAGATAGATGCTGTTATTGGCGAAGTTGTGCCTAATATGGCAGCAGAAGAAGCAGGTCTTTTAAAAGGCGATAAAATTTTGTCTATTAATGGTGAAAAAGTTTTATCATGGAACGATTCAGCAGATTTAATAAGAAGCAAACCAGGGCAGGAATTAACTGTAATTGTTGAAAGACAGGGAAAAGAGCTGCCATTTAAATTAACACCTAAGCCAACAGAACAGGGCAGCGGTGAAAACAAAAAAACAGTAGGTTTAATAGGTATTGCACCAATTGATGGAGATATAATTGTCCGATATGGTCCAGTAGATGCGATGATTATGGGTTTAGAAAAATCATATGAGCTTACAAAAGTTATATATCTTGGATTTGCAAAACTTATTCAAAGAGAAATACCTGCAGATTCTCTTGGCGGTCCTATACTAATAGTAGAAACAGCTGCACAGTCAGCAGAATCAGGCTTTGCAGCGCTTTTAATATTCATGGCTGCTATCAGTATAAACTTAGCTGTATTTAATCTGCTGCCTATTCCTGTATTAGATGGTGGTCAGCTTGCGATAATTGGTGCAGAAGGCATAATGGGCAGGCCTCTTGGAGAAAAAGCACTTGGAGCATTCCAAATGTTTGGACTGCTTGTAATAATATCTTTAATGGTATTTGCTTTTTATAATGATATAATGCGATTGATTAAATAAAAACTGCCCCAGTTTGGGGCAGAAAATAAATTTGCTTGATTTTAATGTAATTATTTTCCTTTAAGAGATGGGAACTGTTTTGCATAAGACATAATCTCAGTAAAGTATTCCCCAGACAAGACTTTGATGACAAACATAGTAACATCTTCAATAGATATTCTGTCTGCATCAGCATACCATTGTTTAAAAGCCATAGTTAAACCGCCAGCAATAAATGAGTTTGCAACACTGTCACCAAATGAAATTGAGCCTCTTTCGTAAAGAATTGTTTTATCAAGATGCTCTTTTAATATATCAGCTAAGATACCACCTAAAACTTCGCTGGAATATAACTGAGCAAGTTTTTCATCTTCTGTAATACCTAGTAAGAAAAATAGAATTAAATCGTATAATGAATTGACACCATTAGTTTTTGCCTGCTGTCTCCACTGGTTAAATGTTTCTGCAAGATAAAATCTAATCACATCTTCTTTTGTGCCAAAAAGAGAATAAAATGTCTGGCGGGAGATACCTGCATGAGCACATATTTCTTTTATGGAAACATCATAATAGGACCTTTCCAGCAGTATATCAAAAAAAGCTTCAGCTATAATCTTTTGGGACTTGACTGCTGTTTTGTGTTTACCTTTATACATATTCTAGCCCCCTATATAAATAAAGCAACTAAATAGTTACTGGATAAATATTATAAAGTAAAAAAATATTTTTATCAATAGTTAATGATATGAGATATTGATTTATATATCAAACATTAATGTAAAAATTATATTAAAATGATAAAAAAGAAAATTTTGTAAGAGTATAAGACATATGTTACAAAAAACTGATTAAAAAAATACCT
>CAJUJZ010000025.1 GCA_910586745.1 uncultured Mucispirillum sp.
CTTGCAACGGTGTGCACGGAAAAAACCGTCTTGCAAGCAATTCATTACTTGAAAGTCTTGTTTTTGCAAAGAGAGCGGCTGGGCATATGACAGAAAAATATCTACCGGTTTCTGATGATGAGGGTATTTTTCCGGATAAGCTAAAATATGTAAATTATGAGGGAGAATATAAAAATATTGTTCTTTCAGATATTCAGGAAGGTAAATCATTAGAAATTGATGCCCTCCGTTCTGATAAATCAAAATTCCCTGTTGATATATCAATATCTAAAATAATGTGTCAGGGTAAACTTAGTATATTATATATATTAAGAGATGCATCACTTAGGAAGAAAAAAGAAAGAGAATTACAGGCAGCTCTTAAACGAGCAAAAGATGCAGAAAGGACAAAAAGTGAATTTCTTTCAAATATGAGCCATGAAATTCGTAAACCTCTTAACGGTATTATGGGGTTTATTGATTTATTAAAAGAAACTAATCTTGATAATACTCAAAAAGAATATTTAAAAATTATTAATTCCAGTTCTGATGGATTATTCAGTATTATTAATGATATATTAGATTTTGCTAAAATTGAAAGCGGTAAAATGCAGCTGGAGTCTATAGAATTTAATTCATGGAATGTATTTGAAGATTCTGTTGCAATATATGCTGCAAAAGCAATGGATAAAAATATTTTATTAATATGCTTATTCAGTATAGATATGCCTAAATATCTATTAGGTGATCCGCTTCGTATAAGGCAGGTAATAACTAACCTTATTTCTAATGCTGTTAAATTTACTGATGTAAAAGGCAGAGTTATAGTAAGGGCAACAGTAGTTTCAAAAACAAGTGAAAAATGCAAAATTAGAATATCTGTTAAAGATAATGGTATAGGTATTACAAAAGACCAGCAGAAAATTATTATGGATACATTTTTTCAGGCAGATACATCTGCTACTCGTCAGTATGGCAGCAGTGAATTAGGGCTTGCAATATCTAAAAGTTTAATTCAGTCTATGCATTCGTCATTAAATCTATACAGTGAATATGGAAAAGGCAGTGAGTTCTATTTTACATTAGAGCTGCCTTTGGCTGGTAAAAACGATATTCACACTAAAGTAGATTTTTCTAATACCCGCATTATGCTTTTAGGATGTGAAGAATACTGCCCTGCAATAGAACTTTATGAAGAATATATTAGAAATGTTAAGGTAGAAGTTCAATATACTACACATATAGATGATATACGCCCAGATAATATAAAAATAATAGGTATGAGTTATGATAATAATGAATATGACTTTATCAAAAAAGTAGTAAATGAATTTCCTGATAAATCTTTTATAATATTCAGTACTACATCTCTTGATAATAAAATATATGATTTAGGCAGTACAAATATTTATCCACTTGTTCCACCTATTAGTATGTCAAAACTTATATCTGTGTTATCTGATATACTTGGATACAATAAGTCATATTATGCTAATAGCAAAAAAAAGAAAAATTCATTTTTTACTGGCTCTGTTATGCTTGTAGATGACAATGATGTAAACAGCAGACTTTCAGAAATTCTGCTTAAAAATATGGGACTTAAAGTTGATATTGCAGAAAACGGACAGGTAGCAGTTGATAAATATAAGAAAAATCAATATGATTTAATTTTTATGGATATATATATGCCTGTAAAAGATGGGCTTACTGCAACAAAAGAAATTGTTGCTTATGAAAGAGAAATGGGATTTCGTCATGTTCCTATTGTTGCTCTTACTGCTAATGTTATTGAAGATGATACTGAAGAATATCTTTCTACAGGTATGGATGATTTTGTTGCAAAACCTATCGTAAAGAATAAACTGGAAGCAGTATTAAACAGATATTTAGGTAAAGAGCAGACATCGTTTAATGAAGATTTGACAAAAGGTGTGGCAGAATATATTAAATCTGATGACCATGAATTAATTGCTGCAGCAGTAAATGAATACTGCCAGATTTCATGGCATTATGTTCACACTCTTTTCTATGCAGTTAGTGAGTTTAATGAAGGTTCATCATTATATATTATTGATAAAATACTTGTTCTTTCAGAAAAATATCAATTCTCATCAGCTGTTAATGTGCTTTATAAAATTAAGCAGAATATTGAAGATGGTATGAATGAGCATATTTTTGGATTAATTGATGAGTTAAAAGATGTAATATATAAAATAAAACATTCTATCAGGCTGTTTAAATGACGGATACAAGAAAGTTAAATCTTTTATATTATAATACATTTCTAAAATGCAGGGATATAGTAACAAATGCGGCAATACCAATAGATATAAGTGTTTCATATGCTGATGATATTAATGAAGTGATGAAGCATATAATGAGCAGTAATAATACAGATATGCTTTTTATTGATTATGATGGTAGTGCTGCTGTTATAGATTTAGTTTCTGCAGTTCATAAGTATGATGAAGATTTGCTTATTTATTTTATAACAGATATTGACAACGATGAAGAAAAAATCAAAGCATATAATACTGGAGTAATAGATTATTTTATACTTCCGTTAAGTAGTCAGGTATTGCAGGCATTACTTAAAAATATGGCTTGTCTTCGCGGCTCACGGCTTAAGCTGCATAATAAAACAAATATTTTGCAATATGAAGTGGAGCAGGCTGTAAGGACTGTTAAAGAAAGAGAGCTTGAATCACTGCTTTTGCTTGGCAGGGCATCAGAATATAAAGATAAAGATACTGCAAGCCATATTTTAAGAGTGGGTAAATATTCTGCCATGATTATGGAAAGTTTAGGCGGCAGTAATGAGGATAAAGAACTTATGCTTTATTCCGCCCCTTTACATGATGTAGGTAAAATTGGTATTGCTGATAATATCTTGAATAAATCATCAAAACTTACAGAAGAAGAATATAGTATTATGAAAACTCATACCACAAAAGGTTATGAGATACTTTCAGGCACGAAAAGTAAATATTTAGAAGCTTGTGCTATAATCGCTTTATCTCACCATGAAAAATATGACGGAAGCGGATATCCTAATGGACTAAAAGGGGACAGTATTCCTTTATATGGCAGGATTGTTGCTGTTGCAGATGTATTTGATGCTTTAATTTCTCAAAGAGTATATAAAAATTCATGGACACTAGAACAGACTGTAGAATATCTAAAAAGCCAGTCTGGTATTCATTTTGACCCGATAATTGTTGAAAAATTTCTTGCAAAAATAGATGAAGCTGAAGATATTTTTAAAAGCCTTATGCCTGAAAAATAATATGTTTTAAGTGTATAATAGTAGTATATAAAAAAAGAATATGATTATTAACTTATTTCTTTTATTTTTTTATGCCATTTATCTTAAAAAACACAAGGGTTGGTATAGTATGGAATAGGTCTGATAATCACTAAAATATAAAAGTATGAAGATGTATTCATATTTATTTCATACCATATATTGCAGTTATTATTAAGCACAGCCTTTAATACCTTATTTTCATAAGGCTTGTAGATATATAAAAACAGGCTGATAAACTTTCATCTATCAGTCTGTTTATATAATATTTAATTTATAAAGTATCTACAGTCCATAATGAATAGGCAGGTTTAATATTATTGATGCACCTTTTTTGCCATCTTCTCTATTTCTAATATGTAAAGTACCATTCATTTTTTTTATAATTATTTGAGACATATACATACCAATACCTGTGCCCTTTGAGCCTTTTGTAGTATAGTACATTTCAAATATTTTTCTTAAAGTTTCTTCACTAGGTCCTGTGCCGTTATCTGTAATTGTGATAATAATGCGTTTATCATTATGGTTATCCATTTTAATGTTAATTTGTCCTTTTAATTCAGGCTCAGTTTCTTTTCTTTGAACAATAGAATCTTTGCCATTGATAACAATATTCATGATAACCTGTTTTAAATCATTAGTAAAACCAAAAACTTTTAAGTTTTCACACTGAGGCGGCATATCATATATAACTTCAATATTACTTTTTTTCAAAACAGGTGTTAAAAGAAGCATTATTGATTTAATAGCCTTACTGACTTTAAATGGCACGCTTACATCTTCTTGTTTGAAAAAGTTTTTAAAATTTTCCATAGTTTCAGACATAAACATTACATGATTCATAATGAACTGCATCATGTCCGTTAATTCTTTTTTATCAAATTCTTCATCTTCTTCTAAAATATCTTCAGTGTTTTGGGCAATAAGTCCAATAGCATTAAGTGGCTGTTTCCACTGGTGAGTGATAAAGCCAATCATTGTACCGATAGTTGCGAGTTTTTGATACTGTGCTAATGTTACCATATTTGATTCAATAGTATTTTTTAAATCATCACTATATGACTGGATTAAGTTATTTGCCTCTTTTAAACATCTCTGTCTTTCAATTGTTTCTGTAATATTAGTAAAAGAAACTACATAAAATGTATTTGTTTCGTTTTCAATTAATGTAGATTTTAAGTTAAATATATTGTAGTTGCCTGTTTTATCATTCATACCTACCATATATTCTATATTCTGGTTTTCAACAGGCAGTATAAACCAGTTATCTTTATTAGCACTTGTAATAAATGTATTATCATTACCATCTAAAAATCTTGTAGAAATTTCGCCAATATTGTATATTGCTTCTTCTATAGAAGTGTAGCCAAAGAAATCTAAAAACAGCTTATTACATCTTGTAAGCATATGATTTTCATTAAAAACAGCAACCATATTTGGCTGAGTATCAAATATTTCTGATGTAAAATCTGCTTGTGTTTCCATAAGCCTTTCAACAGCAATATGGTCAGTTAAATCTCTAACAATATATACCATAGAGCGTTTGTTTAAATTATCAAAGGCTTGAACTTTTAATGCACCATTAAATTGAGTTTTATCTTTTCTAATACCAACAAACCTTATAGAGCATCCTTTTACAGTAGATGCATTATCTATATATTGAGATGCATCTGGAATAATAAGAGAAAGCGGTTTACTAATTAATTCTTCTTTTTCATAACGCCATAAAGTGCATGCAGCATTATTAACATCTATTATTATTCCATTATTTACAATAAGCATACCGTCAGAAATAGAACGAGTTAAAAACTGATAACGAAGAAAGTCTTCGCTTATTTGGTCTCTTTGGGTTTCTATTTCACCAAAAATATCTTTCATCATAAATATGACTTTATATTCTTTTTTATTATTATTTACTTCTTCTTTAATAATAGGTATAACTTCAAATATCATTATTTTATTAATATCTAAATCATACTGGTTGATTAAGAAAGTTTTAGTATATGGAATAGGTGAGTTTAAGTAGTTATTTATTAAGTGAGCACTTTCATGAAAAAGGCTTGCTATATACATATTTCTAATATGCTCAACAGGAATGCCGCATATTTTTAAAAAAGCATTATTCGCAGTATCAACCTTTTTAGAATAAAAATCAAATATAACACAAGGCTGAGGCATATTCACAAAAAAGTATTCTTCAGTAATTATGGCATCATCAGGTTTATAATTATATTTGTTTTCTGGAATTATCGATATTATAGTAAAGTTAATAGATTTTCTGTATTCTTTTAATATATAGTATTTCATATCTTTATATTTTGCATCTAATCTTTCAGAATGTCTGCTGTTAATAAAGCTGAAAACTTCATTTTCACTCATAGAAAAAAGGTTTTGCAGTGCATCAATCAAATTAGGAAAATCTTTTAATGTATTAATGTATGCATCATTATACCATATATTGCCTGTTTCGCCATTAATTATCACAGCAGGTATAGATGACTGATTAAGTAATTTAGCTATTGATGAGTTCATTATTATCTGCATGATACATCCTTGATATTAAGTTTAACAAATACATAATCTATAACATCATTATATAACTTATTTAACTATATGTCTAATATTTTTTATATAAAGTAAATAATTTTTAGTAAAAATAAACAGTAAAAATTTTTTTTAAAAAAGTAAAAAAAACTGTTGACAAGAATAAAAGGATAATATATACATAATACTCTCAGGCGGGGCGTAGCGCAGGGGTAGCGCGCATGTCTTGGGAACATGATGTCGCAGGTTCAAATCCTGTCGCCCCGATTTTTGGCTGCTTAATAAGCAGCCTTTTTTTTATTCATTTTTCATATATTTTTTAAGTCCATATTTAAATATTATCTTTCTTATTACTGTAACTTGTTTATAATACTATATTTTATATTTTTGAAAAATTTTTTATTTTTTTAAAACTTTTATATAAGTATGCTGTCTATTAAACATAAGGCAGTAAGAAAAAATAAATAAAAAGCCTTATATATGATGTTTATGAGAAAAAGTTGTATTAACATTTGCTTTTAGTATGGCAGCTTATGTAAAAACGGGTATGGGCAGAGCAGGTGCTCAACATACAAGTGATGCAAATGTAGAAGAAACTAAAGCTTTAGTGCTGCAGCATGTTTCTAATATTAAAGGTGTAAAAGTTATTTCTGAATCAGAGGGACAAGGTAGCAGAGAAATCATGTATATAATTAATATATCTGATGATAATGGCAAAACTTATGAATACCATGTAAACTTGTGGGGTGAAGTTACCCTTTTTAGATAGAATATAAGCTGGCAGATATTTATAAGCATTTTATCCCTTAAATATTAATATTTATCTGCCAGTTTATCATAATTTCTTATTAAAAATTTTTATAAATTTATTATAAAGCAGAAATTTTAAAAAAAATGAACTTATTTTAAATTAAGTTGTCTACTTATTTGAAAACAGCTGTATAAAAATATTATAGATATAAAAATTAGGTACAAAAATGAGGTGATACCATGAAAAAATTAATTTTAATATCATTTATTGTTTTAGCATTAGGCTCATTTGCTTATGCACAAATGGGTATGGGAGGATGCTGGCCTAACGGAACACAAGTTACATCATCAGCCCAGGCTGAAGATATAGTTAAAGGTGTTATTGCATCAAAAGATGGTTATGTAGTAACAGGTTCTGAAGAAATACAGCTTCACAGAGGCACAGGCTATAAAGTTGCTGTAAAAAATGCAGCAGGCAGCACAGAATATTATGTTGTAACTCCATTTGGCTTTACAAGAGGTCCTTTAACTGCTGAAGTAGCTGATAATTTCTGTAATACTGGCTGTGGTTATGGTTACGATTATAACATGGGACATGGCATGGGTCATGGTATGATGGGACGCGGCTATGGTATGATGAATATCAGCCAGACATCAGTTACAACTACAGCTCAAGCAGAAGAAATTGTAAAACAAGCTATTGCTAACTTAAAAGGCTATACTATTACATCAACAGAAGAAATACAATTACGCAGAGGTATTGCATATAAAGTAAATGTTAAAGACAGTGCTGGTAATCAATTATACTATTTTGTTAACCAATTTGGCTTTGCAAGAGGCCCTTTAACTGATACAGCACAAAATAATTAAAAATTTATTAAATTTATAGAACTCTATATTTATTTGTTAGAGAGTGGTAGATAATTATGTAAGTTTTGAGAGGTATGTTATGAAACGGATAGTGTTATTATTGTTTTTGATTTTTATTATGGCAGGTTTTGTTTTTGCTCAAGGTAATATAGGCACACAAAACAGAAATGGTAATAACGGTGCATATTATAATTGTCCTTATCCTGACTGTCCATTATGCACAAGTGGTGTTTATGGACCAAGAGCAGGCAAAGGCGGTAAAGGCATGGCTATGGGTATGGGTGAGCCAGTGATTGTCACTACTGACCAGGCAAAAAATGCTGTTGAAAAATACATACAAAACTTAAAAGGCTACTATATAGAAGCAGTAGAAACTTTTAATAGAGCAGGTAAAGGCGTGCAGGCTTTTAGAGTGTATGTAAAAGACGGCAGTGGTAATTCATTCTTCTTTCATGTAGACCCATGGGGCAGAGTAGGTGGTCCTATAGCATATACAAGAACAAAGTAGCATATTTTTTAATTAAATCAATTACACATTATAAAGGCAGATGATAATATCATCTGCCTTTTTTGTTTCATTTTTTCTTTTTTTATAAAACTATTTGCAATTATTTTTTCAAACTACTATAATACTTTTCATAATAATGAGAGGGGCTATGTTTCCATTAAAAACAAATATCCCAGTAACAAGATTTGCTTATGGTGTATGGCTGATTATTCTATTAAATACAGTCATTTATATATATTTCCGCATTAATTATCACGGCCTGCTTTTTGCAGACCACGGCTTTCTGCCTTTAAAGCTTTCTATGCCTTCAGAGATAGTAAGTGTAAGTGAAAAAATGTCATCATTTTTTACATATATGTTTTTACACATCAGCCTTTTACATGTGGCTGTAAATATGTATTTTTTATATGTTTTTGGTAAAAATGTGGAAGAATATCTTGGCACTGTAAAATTTATATGTCTTTATATTGTGTTTGGTGTTATGGCAGTAATTGCTGAAGCATTTATGATGCCTTCGCTTGAATATCCTGTTGTAGGCTCAAGTGGTGCTGTTGCAGGCATTATGGGACTATTTGTTATATTTTTCCCATTTTCAAAGATAAAAACATTTATATTTTTATTAATATATGCAATAATAAGAAATATTCCAGCAGTAATAATTATTTTATTGTTTTTAATATTCCAGCTTTCATTATGGTATGGAGAACAGTTTTTTAATTTAAATGAATATCTTCGTTCATTTCAGGAATATATAGGTATTAAAAACAGGTTTATAAATATATCAAATGTTGCATACTGGACACATATTGGCGGTTTTTTATCAGGTGTAATGATTGGTATATTTATTAAAACAGCAGGAACAATAAAACAAAAATCAAATAATAAATAAAGGGAGTTATTATGTGCTTAGGGTTTCCAGGATTAATTGAAAAATTAGATATGCATGTGGCAACTGTAGATGTTGCCGGCACTAAGAGAGAGATTTCTACTATTTTTTTAGGTGATGATGTCAAAGCAGGCGACTGGGTTGTTGTTCATGCTGGGTTTGCTATTTCTAAAATAGATGAGAAAGAAGCAAAAGAAACATTAGATTTTTTACTGGACTATACAGATGAATCCAAGCATTCCTTTTAGAGATAAAGAAACTGCTTTAAAAGTAAGCCAGTGTATAAAAAAAGAAGCAGATTCTGGCAGAACATATAAAATAATGGAAGTATGCGGCACTCATACTATGGCTATTGCCCGCTCTGGGCTTAGAAGTATGATGCCTGAAAATGTGGAGCTGATTTCTGGTCCAGGATGCCCTGTATGTGTAACAAGTCAGGGAGAGATTGATTTATTTTTTGAACTGCTTGACTGTGGTGTTTCTGTTGTAAGTTTTGGTGATTTACTTAGAATTCCAGGAAGTAATGGTGAAACTCTTATTGATAAAAGAGCTCGAGGAGCAGATGTTAATGTTGTATATTCGCCACTTGATACATTAAAACTGGCAGAAGAAAATCCAGATATTCATTATACATTTTTAGGTATTGGTTTTGAAACTACAGCACCAACTATTGCGGCTTTAATTATGGCAGCAAAAGAGAAAGGCTTGAAAAATTTATCTGTTTTATCTTTTTGCAAAACAATGCCTGCAGCTTTTGATTTAATATTAAGTGATAAAGAGCTGCATTTAGATGGATTTTTATGCCCTGGTCATGTAACAGCAGTAACAGGTGTGCAGTTATATGAACCATTAATAAAAGCAGGGAAAGCGGCAGTGGTTGCAGGGTTTGAACCTGTGGAAATGCTTGATGCAGTATATGAAATAGTAAAACAGGCAAATAACCATGACTTTCATATAGTAAATAAATACAGGCGTGTTGTACCAGATGAGGGTAATGCTCAGGCTCGTGTAATACTTGCAAAAGTATTTTATGAAAGTGATGCTTTCTGGCGTGGACTTGGTGAACTTAAAAAAAGCGGGCTTGCAATCAGAGAAGAATATGCTGAATATGATGCATTAAAACGCTTTAACTTACAGCCTAAAAATATTACAGAAATAAAAGGCTGCAAATGCGGTCAGGTACTGACTGGCAAAATTGAGCCGCAGGAATGTCCTCTTTTTGCAAAACGCTGCACTCCAGAAGACCCTGTTGGGCCTTGTATGGTTTCTGGGGAAGGTACATGTGCAGCTTATTACAAATTTTTAAGATAGGTGTATTATGGATGATAAAATAGTAACACTTTCTATTGGTGGAGGCGGCAGGCAGACATCTAATTTTATAAAAGATATAATATTAAAATATTTTGATAATGAAATATTAAGTAATCTTGGCGATGCATCTCATGTAGAAACAAGTACTAATACTGCTTTTACAACAGATTCTTTTGTTATTCGCCCTGAATTTTTTAATGGAGGTAATATTGGCAAGCTTGCTATATGCGGCACAGTTAATGACTTATCTGTAAGTGGTGCAGAGCCTTTATATCTATCTTTTGCTTTAGTTGTTTCAGAAGGTTACAGTTATGACAAACTTGAAAAAATAGTGAAGAGTGCGGCAGTTGAAGCAAAAAAAGCTGGTGTCAAAATTGTATGCGGTGATACAAAAGTTGTAGAGCGTGGCGGTATTGATGGTATCATCATTAATACATGCGGGTTGGGGCGAGTTATTAAAAATTTAAATGATTTTTCTGCTGTAAAAGAAGGTGATAAAGTAATTGTTACTTCAGATATTGCGCGTCATGGTATGGCAGTAATGCTTGAAAGAGGTCAGTTTGGATTTGCAGGCGGCATTGAAAGTGACTGTGCATGTTTAAACCATATGATGAAAGCAGTTTATCCTTATAATGTAAAATTTGGCAGAGATGCTACAAGAGGTGGTTTAGCTGCTGTTTTAAATGAGATAGCAGAGCAAAGCGGCAAAGGCTTTTTAATAGATGAAGAAAAAATACCATTAAGGCAGGATACAGCAGAATTATGTGATACCTTAGGATTTGATCCATTAAGTGTAGCAAATGAAGGTGCTGCAGTTATAATATGTGGTACTGAAGACTGTGAAAAAGTGCTTGCAGCTTTAAAATCAGTAAAAGAAGGTGAAAGAGCCGCAGTTATTGGTGAAGTTACAAATGATAATAAAGTTGTGTTAAATACAATTTCTGGGGGCAAGCGTCATATAGATTTACCACCTGGTGAACTTTTACCTAGAATTTGCTAAGGCAGTAATAAATTATGAATATAAATATTGATTTTAAAAAGGGTGATGGTTTGGTGCCTGTTGTTGTGCAGGAAGCGTATACAAAAGAATTACTTATGCAGGCTTATGTAAATAAGGAAGCATTAGAGCTTACTTTAAAAGAAGGTTATGCTTATTATTATTCAAGAAGCAGAAAATCTTTGTGGAAAAAAGGGGAAACTTCAGGGCATCTGCAGAAGATTGTAAAAATAATGGTTGACTGTGATGAAGACTGTCTTTTATATATAGTTCATCAAACAGGACCAGCATGTCATACTGGTGAAAAAAGCTGTTTTTTCAGGGAGCTTACAAAATAGATTAAATATATGGAGAGTATGTTTTAATGTCTGATAAATACCATATAGGGCTTGATATTGGTGCAAATGCAATAAAAGCAGTATTATTAAGCCCTACAAAAACAGGATTTGTGGTTGATAAATTCCATAACAATACATTTGAAGGTGTTGTTACAGAAAATGGTGTAATCAATGATTATGGTGAGCTTGTTAACAGAATATTAGAAACAATAGATGACTCTTTTCCTGTACGCTCAGTAGCTGTTGCATTAAAAGGTCCGTCAGTACTTGTGCGTAAAATGCTTGTAAATAATGATAGTTTAGGTGATTTAAAAGAATTTCGCTGGATAGCAGACCAGTATGCCTGTGTAGAGCCTGAAGAAATGTGCATGGATTTTGAAGCACTTCCATCTCAGGATTTATATAACCATACAAGTATAGTAATGACTGCAGCTAAAAAAGATATTATAACAGATTTTGTATCAGTATTAGAATCAGCAAAATTACAGCCTTATGCTATTGAATCAGAAGCAATGTCAATAGTCCGCCTTTTTAGAGCCCTTAAAAAAACAAATAATGCAGAAATACAGCTTATTTTACATGTGGGGTATATTGGCTCATTTGTTATTCTTATAAAAAATGGCTTTTTTGACTACTGCCGAGAAGTAAGCCGCGGTGGAAAATATTTTACTGACCTTATTAAGCATGATTTATATGTAGATACTGATACTGCAGAAAAAATTAAAATTAATCCAGATGCACATTCTGACCCAGAAAAAGTCCGCACAACATTAGACAGAATTTTTTCAATTGAATATATTCAAGAAATAGACTATGTATTAAAATTCTATCTTTTAAGGGGCGGTTCTCTGCCTAATCATATATATCTTTCCGGTGGTGCATGCCAGACTTTTGGGCTTGAAAAAGCTCTCCGTGAAAAATACGGCGTTCCTGTTGAATACCTTAACCCTTGGGAATTTATTATTCTTCCAGAAAATACAGCTAAAGTGCAGCAGACAGATAAATACAGCTATTCTGTGGTTTTAGGGCTTGCTTTGCATGGGCTGGTGTATTAACTATATGAAGTTTTTCTTATATTTATGTATTGCATTTATGGTTTCATCTTGTGCAGTAAAACAGAAAAGTGAATGTATTTCATCATCACTTTTAATAAGCAGGGATAATAACAATATTAATCTTTTAATGCAGGATAACGGCTGTAAATATACTATACATAAAATGCCTGAAAATATTTGGAAAATAGAAGTAGAAAATGGCTTATTTGATACATTTACTCCTCGGGCAGAAAAAGATGTAAAAAAATCTCTGCCAGTGATTAAAAAAAATAATAAAGAGATACTTTTATTTTTTGCTTCAAGCGGCAGCCTTACTCAAAATAATGGCAGCAGTTCTTTTACATATATACAGAATACAGATTTTAATACGCCAGAAAGAAAAGCAGGTTATATTGAAGAAATATTATGCCGTAATGATAAAACAGTTATTAAAAGTAATGGTGCAGTTGTTTTTAATATTGGCTCATTATATAATGGAAGAAAATACATAGATATTTATAATATTTCTTTGAAAAAAGAATATGTTCATAATAAATGTAATGCAGTTTCAGCACCTGTTTCACTGCGGTTTCCTAAAAGAGTGCGTTATTTTTTAAACAGTGATAACCTTAACTTATATAGTAATGGCAAAAATATTATTATTTCTAATAAAAAAAATGATAATCATTTATTTTTAACAGATATTAATGAAGAAAAAACATTAAAAACCCAAAAAATAAAGCTGGAGTTTTCAAAAAATATAGAAATTACTGCATCAAATATAACACCAGCATATACAGCTGTTATTTTAAAGGGCAGGTATGAGCCTTTGCAGAATATACCACGCAGTAAATCATTAAAAGGTGCTGTTTTTAAACATGTTGATATAACACCTAAATCAGAAGTTACAGAAATAAGGCTTTATACAGGCAGAGTAGCAAAAGAGCCTTTTATCTCAATAGATAAAGTTGATAATAAAATAATAATATATGCAGATAAATAATATAAACTGGGGAATAATATGAAATTTTTTATAGTAGCAGGTGAAGCATCTGGCGATGTTCATGGTGCAAATTTAGCAAGAGAACTTTTAAAGATATATCCAAATGCAGAATTTTCAGGCACTGGCGGTATTAATTTAAAGGCTTTAGGGCAGAAACAGTATTTTACTGATTCAGATATGGCTATTATAGGCTTTATAGAAGTATTTAAAAAACTTCCATTTATTTTTAATATGTTTTCTACCCTTGAAAAAGCTGTTGCAGAAGAAAAACCTGATGCTGTTGTATTAATAGATTATCCAGGCTTTAATCTTAGGTTCGCAAAAAAATTAAAAGAATATAATATCCCAGTAATATATTTTATAGCACCACAGTTCTGGGTATGGCATTACAGCAGAATATTTACATTAAAAGAGTATTGCGATTTAACTATTTCTATATTTCCTTTTGAGATGGAATATTTTAAAAAGGAAAATGTTAATGCAGTATATGCAGGCAACCCTGTAATAGATAATTTTAAATTTAATTTTTTAAATAAACATGAATTTTTAAAAGCATTATCTTTTTCTGGGGAAAGGAAAATTATCGGCATACTTCCAGGCAGCAGAAAAAGAGAAATATCTTCACTTCTGCCAGCTTTTATTGATGCAGCTTTAGAGTATGATGATATTGATTTTGTAATCAGTAAGGCAGATAATATAAGTGAAGATTTAATAAAACAATATATTCCAGAAAAGCATAATATTAAAATACTTCCAAAAGCTCAGTATGACATAATGAAATACAGCGATTTTATATGGGCATGTTCTGGTACAGTTACTCTTGAAACTGCCATAATGAAAAAGCCTATGATTATTGCATACAGTGCATCTAAAATAAATGTATTTTTAGCAAAAAAATTATCTAATTTAAGAACTATAGGGCTTCCAAATATTATAGCAGGATATGAACTTTTACCAGAAGTTCACTGTATTGGTGAAGGCAGTGCAAAAAAAGAACTTATTATTGAAGCATATAATAAAGCGTTATCAAATATAGATACAATAAAAGAAGAACTTGATAAAATATCAGCTCTGTTTGAAGGAAAAACACCATCTAAAACAGCAGCAGAAAAAATTGCAGAGCTTTTAAAAAAGTAAGTATATAAAGCAGAGATTATATAATTTTGTTTTTAATGAAATATAATATATACAGGTTATAATTATTATGGGAAAATCTATTTATTACTGTGCAATTCTGCCTGTAATTTTAAATTTAATATGTATTCTATTATTTAAATATTTCATAGCAAAAGGTTTATATTTTTCTTCTGCATTCATCTCTATAAAAGTATTCATTTCCTGCTGGTTTAAGAGGGTAACAGGCAGATAAACTGTAAGACTATCATTAAATGGGCTTTGCTCTTTTATAAGCATATTAAAAGTTATGCTGCATTCTGCAAGAGGGCTGCATTTAGTTTCAGCATTAGAAATAAAAAAGCTTACACTAGCAGCCTTATTTTCATCACTTTCTGGTATTAATAAGTATACTTCTTCATTTCTTACATTATTAAAGGATAAAGTAATATTTTCTATCAATGTGTTTTTTTCAATATTTCCAGTATTATAATTTCCAGCAGTAGTATATATGACTACTGGTTCACTATACACAAAATCATATTTTGTACTGTCATTATTAATACTGTTATTCTGGTTATTACCTCCTGCACAGGCAGTAAACAATAAAAATATTATAATGGTAAATATATTAATAGCTTTTAGGTGCATAAGGGTTTCTATATCTGCCTTTATTTTTACTGTCGTAGAAAAAAAGTACTTTTCCATAGTTTATGGCTTGGGCAGGACATATATGCAGGCAGGCAAAGCAGAGAGTACATTTTTTCTGCTTCCATATGGGTTTATTATCTTTAATTTCTATAATTTTTAATGGGCATATACTTTCGCATTTTTTACATGCAGTGCATAAATCTGACACTCTAAATTTAGTTGTGTTTCTGTAGTATGAATATACTGGATATAAAAGGGCAGTAGCAAGAAAAGGCAGTGAGCCTTTATTTTCATCAAAATCTCCTTTATCTAAGTTTTGGATATGTGTTGTAATATTTTCAAGTTCTACATTTGATTTTAAAATAAGTTCTTCCCGTTTATCTTTAGGCGGTATTTTAAAAAATGGGACAAATATATCTACCTGTTTAACAGAGAAAACACTGGATAAAGTTATACCAGATTTTTTTAATAATTTTTCAATCATTTTGGAAGTGTTTCCTGCACCACCACCGCAAGTATAAACAGCAAATACATAAGTATCACTGCTTAATTTAATCTGTATATTTCTAATAAATTTAGTAACTAAATAAGGCACACCCCAAAAATGTACAGGAAAAACAAATCCGCAGTATTTTTCCTTTCTTGCATCAAAGTCTAGTTTACTTGATTTCAAACATGCTGTCATAGATACAAGTGGAATATCCAGCTTTTTAGCAATCGTATTTGCTGCATAATGACTATTTCCAGAACCTGAAAAATAAAAAATCATACACTAATCCATTAACTTTTCATATTTATAAATTGTAAAGGCAGTGGTAAATTCAGCCCTTTTAATATTTGCATAACAGCCTGCAGGTCATCTATTTTTTTACCTTGTATTCTAACTTTATCATCCATGATAGAAGCCTGTACTTTTAATTTACTTTCTTTAACTGCTGTTGTGATTTTTTTAGCAGTATCTTTGTCAATACCTTCTTTAATTTTTACTTCACGCCTAAGCATAGAGCCGCCAGCTTTTTCTACTTCACCAAATTCAAGGCATCTGGAATCTACACTTCTTTTTGTAACAACAGAAATAAGCATTTCTCTAAGCATATTCATCTTCATATCGTCAGTAGAGACCATTTTAATTAGCTTATCTTTTTTATTTAACTCTACTTCAGTATTAGAGCCTTTGAAATCAAATCTGGTATTTAACTCTTTTTTTAAGTTATTTACAGCATTATCAAGTTCCTGCATATTTACTTCACTTACAGTATCAAACGAAGCCATTTATATCCATCCTCCACAAAATTAAAAAGTATAGTCTACTACGCCGCTGCCTATAATGATATCGCCATCATATATTGCAGCTGTCTGCCCTGCAGCAGGAGCAAACTGGAAATTATCAAAAAGAAGTTTCGCTTTATTTTCTGGCTGTCTTTCTAAAAGACAAGGTTCATCTTTCATTCTATATCTAAGTTTTGCTGTATATTTTCCCATATATGGCGTATCTGGAAAAAACTGGCAGTCTTTTAAAGCTACCCCTTTAAAAAATACTTCCTTTTTTACTCCAAGGTATACATCACCCGTTTTACTGTCAATAGATTTTACATATAAAGGCTCTTTATAGCTTATTTCAAGCCCACGCCTTTGTCCTGGTGTATAGTTATATATTCCTTTATTTGAGCCTAGTATTTTATCATTTAAGATAAAGTTACCTTTGCGGGCATTTTTTATATATGGTTTTAAAAATTCTCTGTAATCTTTATCTTCTAAAAAACATGCTTCCTGAGAGTCTTTTTTTTCAGCAACAGGCAGGTTATATTGTGCCGCTATTGCTCTTATTTGTGGCTTTTCCATTTCTCCCAGTGGAAATTTAAGCAGATTAATATGAAATGGCTCTATCATAGAAAGATAGTATGACTGGTCTTTTTTTGCATAGTCTGCTTTTTGAATATAATACTGTTCATCAATAAGCTTTGTTTTTGCATAGTGACCAGTCAATATATACTTACAGTTATGTTTCTGCATCTGGTCAAAAAGATATTTTGTTTTTGCAACTCTGTTGCATTTAGAGCATGGGTTAGGTGTTCTACCCATTTTATATTCTCTAATAAAATAACCTATAACATTTGGCACAAAAGATTCAGTATAATCAACTAAATGCCATTCTATTCCTAAAAATTCAGCCATATTTTTTGCGTCATGCCAAAATTCATTTTTATTATCAAACATCTGCATAGTTATGCCGATAGGTATAAGTCCTGCTTCTTTTGCCATTAATGCTGTAACGGAGCTGTCTACACCGCCAGACATTGCAACTATTACTCTGCTTCCTTTTTCTATACCCAGTTTATTTAAATCTATCATTGTTACCTGTTTTTTATTTTATATATATTATTTTTATAATTATATATTATTTTTTAATTATAATCAATTATAAATTATTAAGGGTTAAAAGCCTTGTATAAATAAAGAATTTTTATTTATAATGCTTGTAATATTTATCTTATAATAGTAGAATAGGGCAAATATTTTCAGGGGCATTGCATTGCAGGAAAGGCATTTTTATTCTACAAATGATTTAATAGAAAAAATAGATATTGAACCAGTAGAGCTTATAAAATCATTTTATCCTCTTACACTTTTAAGGCGTATATACTTGACATTTACTTTTTTTTCTAATAAAAGCCTTATAAATCATGCAGCTTCTGGTGCATTTTATTTCCTGCTTTCCATTGTTCCCCTTGCATTATTTTTTGTGTTTGTGCTTGATTCATGGCTTTCTGGTTATGGTAAAGTATCAGATTACTTTTTCCAGCTTTTATCAGAAATTAATCCAGAAATTAATAAGCAGTTTTTTGAAAATTTAGGTCTTTTAAAAGGCGGCAGTTCTATCTACGGGGTTGTTAGTATTATAGGTCTTTTATGGAGTGCAAGGCTTGTTTTTACAAGTATCAAAAATGGTTTTGATGTAATCTTTCCAAGCATTTGCCAAAGAGGACTTATTCAAAGCAATCTTGTTTCATTAATTTTTTTACCAATTATATTTATTGCCACAACAGTTTTCTTTTTAGCAGGTGCTGTAATTAAGCAGCTGAATAAGTTAATATATGCATTTGATTTGAATAATTTAATAGATTTATTATTTTTAGACAGCCTTGCAGGTTTTTATCCTATAATTTTGGCTGTTTTTATAGCCTTTATGTTTTACAGATTTATCCCTAATGTGAAAATAAAAGGAACTTATGCTTTAACTGGTGCTATATTATTTGTAGCTGCTATGATATTAACTCAAAAAATATTAGGCTTATTTATTTCATGGTCTAAATATCACATATTATATGGTGTAATTAGTGCATTAATTATAGCACTTTTTTGGACATATATACTTTTTTCATTATTTTACTTTTTTGCTGTTTTTATATATGTACAGAGCCATTATACAGAGCTTGAATTTATAAAATGGTATAGTGCAGTAAATGGCAAAGCAGGTATAATGGATAAGTTATTTTTTTATAATTCATTATCTTCTTTAAAATGCTGTCAAAAAGCAGTATTGAAAGATGAAATAATATTTAAGCAGGGAGATAAGGGGGGCTTTATATTTTTACTGTTATCTGGTGTAGTATTTTTAGAAAAGGATAAAAAATTTGTTTCAGATATTGCAGTAAATTCATTTTTTGGAGAAAGCGGTGTAGTAGGTGATTGTGAATATGATATTGATGCAGTGTGTCAGGTTCCAGGATATATTTTACAGCTTCCACAAGAGTTATATGAAAAAATAGTTTCTGCAAGCCCAGATATTTCTCAAAATGTGCTTAAAACTGTTATTGAAAGGAAGTATTAACTACTATATTCGTTTATAATTATTCAATATAATTTTATATTTACTATAATATTTATATTTTTAAATTCTTTGCCTAGAATGCTAAGCATGACATAACTTCAATGATTTTAAACCATGTTTTATACCGTGCATTGTCAATTATGAATAAAGTGAAGAATATGAATTTTATAAAATTTAAAATCTTTCTTCTATTTATGGGTTTCAATAAATAAATCTATCGCTTTTTTTAAAGCTGAGCAGGCATTATTTATATCCCACTGCTGTTTTTCAGTATTTCCACAGTAGTTAGAAACTGCCCTTATTTGATATGGTTTTATACCCTGCTTATTTGCAGCCATACCAAAGGCCGCACCTTCCATATTTTCTACAAGTGCATTTGTTTTTGCCATGTATAAATTAGAAAGGCTGTCAAACTGTGGAATTAATGAAACAGTATTAGATGAAACTTTTTTATAGTTTTCATCTACATGAAATTCTGCTCTATTATCTTTTGCTATAACAAAGCCTTTTTCATGTACTGTGGTAATAGATGTGCCGTTATAATTTGCTTCATCTACAAAATAATCATAATCAATACTTACTATATCGCTTGTTTTAATGTGAGTGTTTTGATATGCACCGCATATACCTGCTAATATGGGATATTTTGGTTTAAATTCTGCAAAATAAAGGGCAGAAACTGCAGCAGCATTTGCTTTGCCTGCACCTGTTATAATAACGGGTATAGACTTATACTGGGCAGTGTCAAAAAAATTGTATAATGAAAAATCAGATATATTTAAAACTTTTTTACATTCTAAAAATGTGGGGAAAAAAATAACAATGCTGCTTTTAGACATTTATTATTTTAACCCTGCATAATTTATCCTGTATATATTTGCAATTAAATGAGCTCTTTCATATTCGCTGTTTGCAAGCACTTCAACATCACTTTGGTTTCTGCCTGCAATAAATCTGATAATAATATCTTCGGGCAGCATGCCGCTTTTTTGCAGTTTGCTGATTGTTTCAGCTGCAGCCATAATATTTTCTTCACTGTTATAAGGGTTTGAAAATGAACTGTTAAGAAAGTCGTAGCATGAGATAGTAGTAAGCCCCATACCGCCAGTTACTGTTAATGAATACTGGTGTGGTTTGGAGATTAAAACAGCCAGCATATTTTTATCAACATCGTAAATATCAGATGCTTTTTCTAAAAGAATATCAATATCTTCTTGAGGAACAGTATCAAGATTAACACCAGTTTCTAATACTATATTTTTTGCTAAATAATAAAGAGCTGTAACACGCTCATCAAAAAATGAAAGATTAATTAACTGTCTATGATTAACTCCTGCAAGAAAAGATATGATATTTATACATAATAAAGCCAAAATACTGGCACTTAATAACCTAAAATATAACTTTTGCAATTTATTACCCAAAAATATTAATATATTTTAGGAATATATTATAACAAATTATTTGTCAAGCAGTTTATTTAAAAAAAAAGCCTTTTAAATCAAGAAAAATTCAACTTTATTTGTATTTATGCAGTAGTATTGCATAATAGGTAAAATGGAAGAATAATAATGTTTTAACAATAGTATATTGAATTTTTACATAATATAATATATTAAGCCTGATATACTTCTACATCAGGTTTAAAATTGTGTAGTACTGGATTTTAATTATTTTTTTAAAATAAGATATGCTGCAATAGCAGCAGTCTGCAGGGCAGGTATAAGATTTTTTTCATTAAAGTCAAAATAATCATTATGGTGGCCTGCATATCTGTCAATACCTGCTTGTATATATGTGCCAATACCATTATGTTCCTGCACATAGCTCATCATACTGGCATAGTCCTCACCAGCACCAAAGCTGACATTATCTATTATTTTTTTATATTCTGGCACATATTTTACTGCTTCTTTAACATATTCTATCATTTCTTTACTGCTTTGTCCACTGCTTGAGCCGCCTGCAGTTTTTATGGAATAAGTGCAGCCTTCCATTAATGCAGAAGCTTCTAATATTCTTTTAGCTTCATCTACCATATAATCATTTAACTGTTTTGTTTCGCCTCTAGTTTCCATACTAAGTTCAGCTTCAGCAGGGATAACATTTCTACATTCTCCAGCTGTAAGTTTTCCAACATTTATTCTTGTAGAACCTTTGCCGTTTCTGCTGATAGCATGTAAATTTAATGCAGCATTGCAGGCAGCAAGCAGGGCATTTTTACCATCTTCTGGATATGCTCCAGCGTGAGCTTGTTTACCATGGAAAGTTACATCAAATTTTGTTGAAGCAAGAAATTTATCTGCTCCGCATATAATAGTGCTGCTGTCACCTGCCTGAAAGCCAATGTGCATACCCATTATATGTGTAATACCATTACAGGCACCAGCTTTTATCATAGGCACTGCACCTCGGAGTCCTTCTTCTGCAGGCTGAAATATAAAGCGGATACTTCCTTTTAAGCTGTCTTTAATATCTGCAATAATTTCTGCAACAGCAAGACCTAATGATACATGAGCATCATGACCGCAGGCATGCATTACACCCTTATTTACTGATGCAAAGTTTTCTTTATTTGGTCTGTGGTTATTATCGCTTGTTTCTGTTATATTGTTACTGTCCATATCAAAACGGAAAGCAAGGTGAGGGCAATCATCACTAAACTTCATATCTGCCCAGAAACCAGTGTAACCATGTGTCATTTTTTCAACAAGAGATACATCAGCACCTTGAGATATGGCACGCTGCTGGTTTTCTTTTAATACTTCTTCAGAAGGCACACCCATCATATAGTCTTTATTATTTGCTTTTTCACCCATAGTAATGATGTAGCCTAATTCTGCCATTCTTTTTTGAGCAATAGATGATGTGCGGAATTCTGTCCATCCTGGCTCTGGGTATTTGTGTAAATCACGCCTGCATTTTACAAGGTCCTTTTCCTTTTCTTTTGCTAATATTTTTATTTTTTCTATCATAGTATTATCCGTTTATTTAAGATAGATTTTTATTTGAAATCACATCAAATATAGGTGGATAATTAATATCCCCTATATTTTTTTACATTCTTCTAAATATTCTTCAAT
>CAJUJZ010000026.1 GCA_910586745.1 uncultured Mucispirillum sp.
ATTTCATTATTGCAAAAATCTTTATTATAATATAGAATATCCCTTTATATTATAAAATCTTTTATTAAGGGTTATATATGAATAATGATGAATTAAAAAAAGCCTCAGAATTTGAAGAAGAAATTGAAAAAAGTTCTTCTCTTGATGAATTAAACAATGTTCGTATTAAGTATATGGGTAAAAAAGGGATAATAAGCCTTTTAAATAAAGTACTTGGTACTCTTTCTTCAGAAGAACGCCCAAAAATGGGTGAAGCTATCCAAAACTTAAGAAATAATTTTGAAACAAGATTTAATGAAAAAGTAAATACAATTAAAAAAGCATTAAAAGATGCTGCTTTATCTCAAGAATATATAGATGTTACCTTAAGCCCTTATCCCTTTAATAAAGGCTCACTTCATCCTGTTAAAAAAATATATGATGAAATAGTTGATGTGTTTACTGCTGCAGGATATTCTGTGGCACAGGGGCCTGAAATAGAAGATGACTTTCATAACTTTGAAGCATTAAACCTGCCTAAAACTCACCCAGCAAGAGATATGCAGGACACTTTTTATATAGATGAAAATAATATTGTGCTTAGAACCCATACTTCACCTGTACAGGTGCGTGTAATGGAAAGCCAGAAACCACCTATAAAAATTATTGCTCCAGGAACAGTTTACAGATGTGACTATGACCAGACTCACTCACCAATGTTTCACCAGATAGAAGGGCTTGTAGTAGATAAAGGCATTACTATGGCAGATTTAAAAGGCACATTAAAGCTTTTTATTTCCCGCATATTTGGTGATGATTTAGATGTGCGTCTGCGTCCAAGCTTTTTCCCATTTACTGAGCCGTCTGCAGAAGTGGATATGGGCTGTGTTCACTGTAGAGGTAAAGGCTGCAGAATGTGCAAAGGCACTGGCTGGATAGAAATAGCAGGCTGTGGTATGGTAAACCCTGCTGTATTTAAACATGTTGGCATTGATACAGAAGTATACAGCGGCTTTGCTTTTGGTATGGGTATTGAGCGTATTGCACTGCTGAAATACGGTATTGATGATATACGCCTGCTTTATGAAAACTCTCTTAAATTTTTAAAACAATTTTAGGTGTTAATATGAATGTTAGTATAAACTGGTTAAAAGAATATATTGATTTAAATGATAAATCCGTTAAAGAAATAGCTGATGGCTTAACATTAGCAGGATTAGAAGCTGAAGGCTTTCATGAGATTGCAGCTCTCTCAAATGTGGTAACGGCTAAAGTTATTGTATCAGAGAAACATCCAAATGCTGATAAATTAAGTGTATGCAGAGTTACTGATGGAAATGAAGAATATCAGGTAGTGTGCGGTGCACCAAATGTTGCAGCAGGTCAGATTGTGCCATTTGCAAAAATAGGAGCTGTACTTGGCGATATTAAAATTAAAGAAGCAAAACTTCGTGGTGTAGAATCTTTTGGTATGATTTGCTCTGAAAGAGAGCTTGGGTTGACTGATGAACATAATGGTATTATGGTGCTGCCAGAAGATACTCCACTTGGTGCAGATATTAACGGCATTGTTGGCACAGGGGACACTATTGTAGAATTTAATGCTACTCCAAACAGACCGGACTGGCTTTCTGTTATTGGTGTTGCAAGAGAAGCTGCAGCAGTGTTTCAAAGACCTTTAAAGCTGCCAGAATGCAGTGCAGAAGAAAATAATGAAAATGTATCAGACTTTATAAAAGTAGATATTGAAGAAAAAGCAAAATGTCCAATATATTTTGCACGCATAATAAAAGGTGTTAAAATTGCACCATCTCCATTATGGATGCAGGTAAAATTAAGGGCAGCAGGTGTAAGACCTATTAATAATATAGTAGATGTTACAAACTATGTATTAATGGAATGGGGGCAGCCGCTGCACGCCTTTGATATAAGAAATATTGATAAAGGTATTATTGTAAGAAATGCTTTTGATAATGAAAAAATAACTGCTCTTGACGGTAAAGAATATACTTTAAATAATGATATGCTTGTTATCGCTGATATTTCTAAACCTTTAGCAATAGCTGGTATTATGGGCGGAGAATATACTTCTGTTATGAGTGATACAGATACTGTTGTGTTAGAATGTGCTTATTTTGAACCATCCTGGGTGAGAAAAACAAGTAAAAAATTAGGTCTTTCTTCAGATTCATCATACAGATATGAGCGTGGTATAGATTATGGTGCTACTGAAAAATTAGCAGACTATGCAGCTGCTTTAATTGCAGAAATCTGCGGCGGCACTGTATTAAAAGGAAAAGCCGGTTCAAATAACTTAAAAATAGAAGAAAGAAAAGTTACTTCTTCATGCAGCAGAATAAATAAACTTTTAGGCTCAGATTATAAAATGGAAGATATGAAAAATGTTTTAGACAGTCTTTTAATAAAAACAGAAATAGACGGAGATAAATTAATATCTTCTATTCCTACTTTTAGAAACGATATCGCTTTAGAATGTGATATTGCAGAAGAAGTGGCAAGAATTATGGGCTATGACAAAATAGGATATACTATGCCATATATGGATAATGAAATAGATATCCAGAGTCCAAAAGTAAGGTATTCGAGAATTGCAAGAAATGTTTTAGAAAACTTAGGATATAATGAAGTATTAAACTTTTCATTTTTAGGTGCAGAATATTTATCTATATTTGATAATAACGAAGAACGATTTGTAAAACTTTTAAACCCTATTTCGCAGGATATGGCTTGGATGAGAACATTTATTTTCCCATCTATTATTAAAAATATGCAGACAAATAAAAATATGGGTTATAGTAGTATTAAGCTTTTTGAGCTTTCAAATGTTTATATATCAAACGGCAAATCAAATCTAGCAACTGAAAAGCTCCATTTATCACTTGGTGTTATGGGCAGTTATTATGATGATACATGGATAAATCTGCCAAAACTTGATACTTTCTATTACTTAAAAGGTACTCTTGATAATGCAATAGGCAAGTTTGATATGACAGCAGAATATAAAAGATTAGAAGACTGCCATTTTATGCACCCTGGAAAATCTGCTTCTGCATTTATAAATGGAAAATATGCAGGCTTTATTGGTGCATTGCACCCAGATATTTTAGAAAAACTTGATATTAAAAACGAATGTTATATAGCAGAAATTGATTTTTCATTATTAATTGATGAGGCATACAATAAAAATGAAGCTGCAAAATCAAGTATGCGTTATACTAAATTTTCAAGATTTCCATCAAGCATGAGAGATTTAGCATTAATAGTGAAAAGCAGAGTTAATGCATCTGACTTAATAAATACTGTTAAATCAATAAGTCCAATAATTACTGATACAATAGTATTTGATGTGTTTGAAGGCAAGCCAATCAATTTTGGATATAAAAGTATTGCTGTGCGTATAACTTTTGCAGATATGGAAAAAACCTTAAGAGATGATGATATTAATCCGATAATAGATAATATTTTAAAAGCCCTTGAAAAAGAATACGGGGCAGTTCTCAGATGATGTTTATCTGACTTATATTATTAATTATTATATACAGCAGATTAAGTTTAAATATTTAAAATTTAATCTATTGTACTGATTTAAAATTATAATAATAATTTTGTTTATAAAAAAGAAATGCTTGTAAAAAGTCTGATAATTATTATATTTTTATATAATTTATGCAGAATATACTATTAACTGCTTGAAAGTTTGAAAAAATTATGATTAAAATAATTTTTTAAGCATACTTGTCGGAGCGATTATGAATAAAAAAATAATCTTACTTGTTACTGTAATATTAATATTATTCACCTGCACAGTTTATGCAGTTGAACCTTATTTAAATACACAGCTTTTAGAAGCAGCATCAGTTGGCGATGCTGATGCAGTGCGTGACGCATTATATAATGGTGCTGATGCTGATGCAAGAGACAGGCTTGGTAATACTGCCCTTATTCTAGCAGCAGATGGCGGCTATCAGGAAGTTGTAAGGCAGCTTATAGCATATAAGGCATCAGTAAATGCAGTAAATAAGTTTGGTTATACTCCACTTATGTCTGCAGTGACAAACTCCCACAGGTATATTGCATCACTGCTTATAAAAGCTGGTGCAGATCCTAAACTTCCTAATAAATACGGCACTACTCCAGAAATGTATATTAAAGCTCAAGGCTTTTTTACAATGAATGAATATATCAGCGATGAAAAGCCTGTTATCACTTCCCGTATAGATGACAGACCTGCAAGAAGAGGTTCTATGGCAGCAATTCACAGTGCACCTTGGCGAGAAGAATTTAATCAGCTTATTTCTCTTGGTAAAACAAATGAGGCTGCTGAACTTTTAGTAGGCTATGCTAATACAAAAAATCCTGAAGCATGTTATCTTTTAGGCACATTATTTTTATCAAAAGGTAATAATGAGCAGGGTATTTTCTGGGTTAAACAGGCTGCTATGCTAGGGGACTCTATGATGAAATACCGTGCTGCTAAATCTATTATAGATAATGGTGCAGGTGTTGGTATAAAAGAAGCAATTGCAATGCTTAAAGAAGCTGTTTCAGAAGGCAATAACTTTGCTAAAACTGAATATGCAAAAGCACTTCTATTTGGCAGAGGAGTTCCAAAAGATAATGCCAATGCTTATGCCTTATTTAAAGATGCAGCAAGCTATGATTTACCAGAAGCCGTTTATTACACTGGTATGCTTGAATATTTAGGCAGAGGCACTGTAAAAGATGAGACAAAAGGTTCTGCTAAAATACAAATGGCAGCAGATATGGGGTTTTATGAAGCAGAACAGTTTGTTGATAAATTAAATGCTCAAAAAAATATTACAATATTAGTTAATTCAAAAGTAGGGGATAGAGCTACTGTTAAAGCATATCTTATATCTATGGGTGCACCTATTAATATAGATAACCCAGAATGTGATGTTTATACAATAGGCAGTGCCTGGAATGATGCTTATAAAATATCAACAGTTAAAATGTGCTACCCAGGGGACGGCACAGTAAGTCCTGAGTTTATTTTAGATGAAGCTATAGATAATGTAGAATTTTCATACTTAAAAACATTATATCCAGCAGCAAAATTCAGTATGCCGTCAATATATAATGAAATGCCTGTTAAAACAAAACAGAATGGGGTAAATGCCTATAACTTAGGGATTACAGGTGATAATAATATTCAAGATAATACAAGTATCCAAAATAATATTATGCAGGATAACAATACAGGCAGTAAAGCTGATACAGATTTCTCTAAACCTGTATCAATTGATAATAAAAGTAGTAAAAATTAGGCAGTATGAAAAAAAATATATTAATTTTATTTATAGTATTAATCCCATTGCAGATTTTTGGTGCTGATTTAGAAAGCACTGTCAGAGATGCATTTGAACTTTACTCTGTTAATAACTTTGCTGAGGCTGCTCCTATGTTTGAGGAAGCATATTATATGGCAAAGAAAAACACTCCAAAAGATGTTTCAAGCAGATTCCGTACATCATTATATGCAGGGCTCAGCTATCGTGGTATGAATGAATATCAGCAGGCAGCAGCCTGGTTTGCTGTAAGTTTTGCACTGGCTGAAAAAGTAAATGATTTATACGATATTCCAACACTGCTTGCTTATATTGCAGAATCGGAAAGAATGTCAGGAAATGCAAAACAGGCAGAAGAATATTATGCAAAAGCACTACTTTTTGCTGATTTAACTGATAAAGACAAGGCTGTTTTGTATTATGGTATGGCAGAAAGCAGGCGTATTAATGAAAACTATTCTGGCTCAAAAGAAAGCTGTGATGAAGCATTAAAATATGCAGAAAATTTAAAGCTTTTTAAAATACTTTCATCATGTGATATAATATATGGTGAGTATTACAGAGTAAATAAAGATTATGCAAAAGCAATGTATTATTTTACAAGAGCCCATGATACATCACGGGCAAAAAAGTATGCTGATATATTAGTTCCAGCATTAAATGGTATGGCGTTAACATCAGAAGCTCTGCACCGCTCAGATGCAGCAAGAGAATATTTTGAACAGGCATTTTTTGTTGCAGTGGAAAATGGGGCAGTAGATAATACTGATATAATATATAAAAAAATCATAAATTATATGCCAGAAACTGGCAGTTTTAAATATCAGGGCGATAAAGCTTATGAGCTTGCATCATTAGAATTTTTAGATGATGAAACATCTTTATTATTATACAGCCTTTCTGCACTGTATTATAGAACAGGCAGAAGATATAAAGAATTATACCCTGTATCAGAAACTGGGTATAATTTAGCCATTAATTTATCAGATAATAACCAGGCAGCAGAATTTTTATATGATATGTCGCTTTCTTTACTTAAATCAGAAGAATATGAAGAATGTACAGCAAGAAGTGAAGAAGCTTTATCTCGCTTAAAATCAAGTGATAAGAAATATTTATTAAAAGATGCCTATTTAGTTCAGTCAGATTGTTTATATAATTTAGGTTATTATAAACAGGCTTATGATATGGCAGAGAAAGCATTAAATTATGCAAAGCTTGCAGAGCATGAAAAAATTAATGGCAAACTTGCAGAAATCAAAGAAAAGCTTAATTTAGAAGAATACGAAGAATAGTATAGTATTGCAAAAATGCAATAATGCCGTTGCATATTTTGTAACTTATTAATATTTATCACAAAATATACATGAATATTTTTTTTATAATCAATACCTTCCATTATACAGCTGAAAAAATATTTTTAAAAAATCTTAAATAATTGATATATAAAATATTTTTAAATTACATTGTTTAGAAAGTTTATTGATATATTAATAGTTTGGCATATATTTATGGGTTATTGCAGTATATAGATTTTTAAAATGGAATATGCTTATTTATATGTATTGGACTGCTGCATAATTATTTAAATAGAACAGCTTCATTGTAATATTATTAATACTAATATATGAATCAACTTATTCTTTGGCTTTGTATTTTCATAATTACAAGCAGATTAATTACTCTGATAATGTATAGATTAATCAGTGTAAAACAAAAAAATCCTTTCTTTATTAAAGTATTTATACAATCTTTTTATGTAGTTTTCCTTGTATTTATATACAGTGCATATTATTTTTATATATTTACTGCTAAATACACTTTAATAATTATAATAAATACAGCTTAAAAATTTAGGAACTGTATGTGTTTATAAAATATACAGATGTAACTCATTTAATATGTGTTATAAATTATACACCTGCAATTTTAGCAGCAACTTTTCCTAAAATTATAATAATTTCATCCTGCATTTCTGCAACAGAGTATACTTGTGTTTCATAATTTTTATTATCAGAAATAACTTTTAAATTGCCATCCTTGTCTTTATCAAGCCTTTTTACTCTTAAACCATTAATATTATCTTTTATTACATATATACCGTTTAGAGAAAGAGAAAAGTTCCTGTCAATTACTACCAAGTCATTATCATTTAAAGTAGGAGTCATACTGTCACCATTTACTTTAACAATTAAAGCATTTTCTGGAGCAATGCCTTTAGAATGCAGGAAAGATAATGGAATAGGGAAAGAAAGTATCTGCCCGTCACTGTCCCAGTCAAGCCCATGACCTGCTGATACACCAATATCTCTGTAAAAACTGATATATGCAATATCACTTCCTGTAATAATCTCTGCACTGTTGTTTGATATATTTTTTAACTCCTGTATAAATCTATCCATAGGTTCATTATAATATGCTGCAATTTTTTGAATAGTTTCAATATTAAGACTTTTAATTTCTCTTGATATAAAGCGGGTAATGGTGCTTGGAGTAACACTGCCTACTTTTGCAATAGTGTTAGCACTTATATTTTTTTCTTTCATGAAATTATTAAGATTTTGTGCGATATTATCATTGATGCTCATATATTTTCCTGTAAATTAAATTTTCGCAAAAAAAGTACTTGACTTCATTGCGAATAAGCAATATGTATAATTATAGTTGCATTAAAGGAAAAATGCAAGATAAAATTTTATGTGTTTTAGCAATATGATATTGTTGTAAAAAAATATATAGATATTATAAACAATAAAAAATATAAGCAGGCACATAAATGCAGCATAAAAATATACATTTTGGAGGCATTATATGAATGAAAGTTTTGTAGATGAAATAATGAATACTATACCACAGTTTAAACAGATGCTTACAGTTGATTACATTGCCAGAAAAATTGATTTAAGTGACAGAACAGTTCGCAGATATATTGAAAACGGCAAACTGGAAGCTCTAAATTTCAGCATTGAGGGCAGGTCAGTTTATAGGGTTCCACGAAGTGCATTCAGGCGATTTTTAGAAACATATTACACAATGAGTGATTGTTTATAAATTTAAAATAAACTGAGCTTGTAGAATAGACGAGTTCAGTTTATTATTTTTTTTAAGTTATTCATTATAGACATTCAAAGAAAACTTATGTATATTTAAACAAATAATAATGATTTGTAGAGGTGCTTTATGAAGTCTATAAGCGATATTGTATCTTATTTGCAGAGCCATATTTATTTCAATAACACTCTTTTTAACTATATTGTTGCAGTATTGATTTTTATATCTATAGTTTTTGCAATCACATTATTTATTAAATTTGTTATTAAAAAAATTCCAATAGAGCAAAGCATATCTAATGTTTTTCTTGCATCAGTTATAGAAATATTTCGCAAACGACTTATATATGTTTCTTATGCTGTAGCTGTTTATGCAGCTCTTACATATTTGACGATACCTGAAAAGTTAACACAGATTATACATAATGCTGTAATGGTATATATATCTATAATAGTAGTGCTTGCAATAACAGATATATTAAAAAATATAAATACAGAAAGCCTTGCAAAAACAGGTGCAAATAAAATTCCTGCAGGTATTCTCACATTATTGAAAACTTTTATTTGGATTGCAGCCCTGCTTTTTATATTCTCAAATTTAGGTTATAATGTATCAACATTTATTACTGGGCTTGGTATTGGTGGTATAGCAGTTGCCCTTGCTGCTCAAAATATACTGGGTGATTTATTTAACTATATTGTTATTATTTTTGATAAACCTTTTGTAAAGGGTGATTTAATTCAGTTTAATTCATTTTCTGGCAGGGTGGAATATATTGGTATTAAAAGCAC
Organism: uncultured Mucispirillum sp.; assembly: GCA_910586745.1. Classification (GTDB taxonomy): domain Bacteria; phylum Chrysiogenota; class Deferribacteres; order Deferribacterales; family Mucispirillaceae; genus Mucispirillum. Next base: position 9,152 of record CAJUJZ010000026.1, read on the forward strand.
AAGGATAAGAGGCTCTAATGGGGAGATGCTTTCTGTTTCTAATACTGACCTTACAAAAAGTGTTATACAAAACTTTGAAATGGCTTTAAAACGGAGAAATGTATCTATTATAGGTGTAGAATACGAAACAGATATTGAGCTTGTGCATAAAATGCCAGAACTTTTAGAGCAGGCAGTAAAATCAGTTGATAATGTAGAATTTGCACGGGTGCATTTATCTTCCTTTAATACATCAAGTATTGATTTTGAACTTGTGTATTATGTATTATCAAATGACTATGTAGAATATATAAAAGGTGTGCAGGCAGTAAATTTTGCAGTACTTGACATTTTTGCGAAAGAAGGTGTAAATTTTGCATATCCAGCACAAAGAATGATAAGCAAATAATAATATTTGCTTGACGATTTATTTATATTGTTTTACTTTATCGGCATAGTTTTATTATAATAAAAAAATATGCTTTGCTGTGCTTTTAAATGACAGGATATATAGAATATTTGGATTTATGTCATACTGAGCCTTTTAAGGCGAAGTATTTGTAATATGAAATTGAAATATATAATATAATTATGTAAACAATATTAAGATTAGCTTTTAGTATATAAAAAGCATAGGTTATTTTAAGATTCTTCGCTTTGCTCAGAATGACACAGTTGTCTATAAAGTAGAGTTAAGCGTAAGCGACAGCCAAATTTATTTTGGCAGAGCGTGGTTTCAAAATTTTATGGATAAAATTTTGAAAATAACTTTAATGAGGTTTTAATGTCATATTTAGCACTTGCCCGAAAGTACAGACCGCAGACATTTTCAGAAGTATTATCACAGGATTTTATTACTTCTACTCTACAGAATGCTATAAATATGGGCAGAGTAACACATGCATATCTTTTTACTGGTCCTCGTGGTGTAGGTAAAACATCTACTGCCCGTATTTTTGCAAAAGCATTAAACTGCCAGAAGCCAGTTCAGGCTGCCCCATGTGGAGAATGTGATAACTGTCTTGAAATTACAGGCGGCACATCTCTTGATGTAATAGAAATAGATGGTGCATCAAATAGAGGTGTAGAGGAAATCCGTTCATTAAGGGAAGCTGTAAAATTTGTTCCTGTTAAAAGCAAATATAAGATTATAATAGTGGATGAAGTGCATATGTTAACTGAGCAGGCTTTTAATGCTCTTTTGAAAACATTAGAAGAACCACCTGAGTATGTTATATTTATATTTGCAACAACTGACCAGCATAAAATACCTGTAACTATACTTTCCAGATGCCAGCGATATGAGTTTAAAAAAATATCTTATGAAGAAATGAACTCTAATTTAAATAGTATACTTGCGAAAGAAAATATAGAGTGTGAAAACGATGCATTAAATTATATTATCCGTAATTCTGACGGGTGTATGAGAGATGCACTTTCTCTTTTAGATCAGGTGATAGCTTACGGCGGTGGTAAAATAACATTAAAAGATACGGCATATCTTTTAGGTATAACTGATTCTTACTTATCTAATGATATTTTTAGTGCTGTTTTAAAAGAAGAAACTGAAAAACTGCCAGATTTAGTAAATATTGTAGATGAGAAAGGCATAGATTATAAATATATGACAGAGTGTCTTATAGAACACTGCAGAAATATGATGATTTATGTTGTATCAAATAAACTGCCGGGCAGTGATTTTACAATCAGAGAGGAAGAATATTATTCATTATTAAAAAGTTATGCTGAAAAAGCTAAACTTTACAGCTTATTTCAAATCCTTACAAAGCTTATAAATGATTTAAAATATTCTGATTTTGCAAGATATGTTTTTGAATTTGCAGTTATTAAGGCAGCAAATATATCATCTATTATTAATATATTAGATAACAGCAGCCCTGTTTCAGCTCCAGTGAAAAAGACAGTATCTGCACCAGTAAGTAAAGTAATTGAAAATGCATCAATACCAGTAAAACAGGAAACAGTAAAGCAGGAAATATCTAAAGAAATTGCAGATACAGCAAAGGCAGCAGAAATAGAAAAAGATACAGAGCCTGTACCAGTGTTTAAGGGCAGTGAAGAAGGTATATGGACAAGAGTATTAAATATAGCTTCATCAAAAAATCCTATGATTTATGCAATGCTTCAGCATGCAAATCTTATAGAAGATACTGCAGAACATTTAGCTATCAGCTTTCCACTTGATCGTAAGTTTCAGTTTACTCAGTTAAAAACAGGCAACTCAAAAGATATTTTTGAGAATATTGTTTTTATGGTAAGCGAAAAACATACAAAGATAGATATTACACTTGATAATAATATAGGAGACAGTAAAAAAAAAGCTGATATAGATGACGGTGCGGAAAAAAAAAGCCCTGATTTAAATAGAGAAGTGAGTAAAGCAGAAAGTGCTGGAACATCAGTAAAAAGAGTGCAGTCCCATAAAATAGAAAGTTTTGCTGTGCAGAAAATGAAAGAAGACTTAAAGTATAATGAATTTTTGAAAACAGCAGAAAAAGAATTGGGCTGCCAGATAATTAATATAGAAAAGGATTAATATATAAAGAATATGAGGTGAATATTATGAATATGCAGCAGATTATGCGTCAGGCACAAAAAATGCAGAAGAAAATGGAGGAAGCTCAGGCAGAGGCAGCAGCTCAAGTGGTAGAAGCAAGTGCTGGCGGCGGGATGGTATCTGTTAAGGTAAATGGTAAACAGGAACTTTTAGAAGTAGTAATAGAAAAAGATGTTGTTAATCCAGATGATGTGGAAATGCTGCAGGATTTAATTGTAGCAGCAGTTAATGAAGGTATGAAAAAAGCACAGCAGCTTATGCAGGATAAACTTCAAGGCATTACTGGTGGATTAAATATTCCAGGAATGTTTTAATTAAGGATATAGTTTATAATGCAGAATATTCAAGTCTTTGATGACTGTGTCCATGAGCTTTCAAGACTTCCAGGGGTGGGTAAAAAAACAGCTGTCCGCCTTGCACTGCATATATTAAAGATAAAGTCGGAACAAGCATACAAACTTTCTGATGCTATTAGAAAGCTAAAAGATAACATAAAATTCTGTAAAGAGTGCGGCTCTATTGCAGAAGGCGATATGTGCAAAGTATGCAGTGATGAACACAGAAATAAAGATATAATATGTATAGTTGAAGAAGCAAAAGATGTATTTTTTATAGAAAATACAGGCAGGTTTAATGGACTTTATCATGTTTTAGGTGGCAAAATATCGCCACTTGATGGTATTGGTCCGTCAGATTTAAGTTTTAATAAATTAATTGAAAGAGTGGAAAAACTTTATATAAAAGAAGTTATTGTTGCCACTAATCCAGATGCAGATGGTGAAACTACTGCATCATACATAGGAAAAATACTTCAAAATGTACCTAATTTAAAAGTTACAAAACTTGCAAGCGGTATTCCTATTGGTTCTCATTTAGAATATTCAGATGAAATAACTTTATTAAGAGCTTTGGAAAACAGGGTAAATTTATAATGAGACAGGCTTAGGAAAAGCCTGTTTAATTTCAAAATTTCAAGGACGAGTGATTTTTAAGAGAGCTGCCTGTTCCCGCCTGAGTAGGAAAAAAAGAAAAGCAGCTTTAGAAGTTTTGAATAGAAATTTGATAATATCAGGAATTTTAATATAATGAATAGTATATGGAAAAGTGAAAATAATATTAAAATTAATCAAAAAAATAAATATAATAGAATAGATTTACTTGATAATTTAAAAGAAAACAGTGTGAAAGTATTTTTTTTGACCCACAGTACAGGGGAATTTTAAATAAACTTTCTTATGGTAATGAAGGAGTAAGCCGTGGCAGAGCTAGAAGCAGTCTTCCACAAATGAGCGAAGTTCTAATTTATGAATTTATATCTAAAATAGAAAAAGTGCTTATGCCTAGCGGTTATTTATTTTTATGGGTAGACAAATTCCATTTAGTAGAAGGGGTTTCTTCTTGGTTTGGTGATATTTCCACACTTTCACTTGTAGATATGATTACATGGAATAAAGAGAAAATGGGTATGGGATATAGAACAAGAAGACAGTCGGAATATTTAGTAATTATCCAAAAAGAACCTAAAAAGGCAAAGTCTACATGGACTATTCATAATATACCTGATATTTGGTCTGAAAAGGTAGAGAAAAGACACCCACATTCTAAGCCAATAAACCTGCAAAAAAAATTAATTGAAGCGACAACCTGTGAAGGTGATATTGTATGTGATCCTGCAAGTGGTGGTTATTCTGTGTTAGAATGCTGTAAAGAATTAAATAGAACATTTATTGGCTGTGATTTAGTTTTTGGAGAAGATAATAGTGAAACTTAGAAATTAAAAAAGGACGAAAAGATGGTAATTCTGCTTATAAAAGAGTGTTTAATAATACAGAGTTGGGAGATTTAATATCAAAAATTCAGGCAACAGTTATTTCTAATGGCAATGAGTTAGAAAAAATTATTTTATCGCAGACTAATACTATTGATAATTTAAATGAATTTATTGATAAAGCTGAAATTGGCGTAATTGAAAATGGTGTTTTTGTATGCCCTAAAAAAATAATTAAGGCAAGTAATTATGCAGTAAAAAATCCAATAGATAATAAAGGCATAGAGCCAGATTTATTGATTTTTGTTGTAGAAAAACATAGAATTTGTAAGATTGTTGAATTAAAAGACGGAGATATTTTTGATACAAAAAAAGCAGCTGGTGAAAAAGAACATTTAGTAACATTTTTAAAAGAGTTTGGGAGTAAAATCCCATTTAGAACAGAATTATATATCTGTTCTTTTAATCAAAATGATATTAATGCAATAAAGACTGGTTTAAAAAATACTTTTAAAGAAGAAGAAATTTTAACAGGCAGGGCATTTTGTGATATACTCCATTTGGATTATGATAGTATAATTAAATCACGATTAGAAGATGCAGAAGATAATTTTAATTATTTTATAGAAGAACTTGTAGAAATAGAGCAGGTAAGAAGTAAAATATTAGAGATAATAGATAAGAAATAAAATTATAATTATTTATAAATAGAAAGGATTAGATTATTATAAGCCACAGGATATGGCATTTTATGTGAGAACGACAGTCGAATTTATTTTGGCATAGCGTAGTTTAAAATTTTCAAGGCTGAAAATTTTAATAGGAGTTTAATATAAGCCACAGGAAGTGGCATTTTATGTGAGAACGACAGTCGAATTTATTTTTGCATAGCGTAGTTTAAAATTTTTAAGGCTGAAAATTTTAATAGGAGTTTAATATAAGCCACAGGAAGTGGCGTCGCTTGCGAGAGCGATAGCCAAACTTGTTTTGGCAGAGCGTGGTTTAAAAAATCCAAGGATGGATTTTTTAATAGGAGTTTATATGTCTAAAGAAATACTCATAAATTCAGGAATACGGGAAGTGCGTGCTGCTGTATTGACAGGCGGTAATGTATCAGAAATTTTTATAGAAAGAGTTAATAAAAAAAGTGCAGCAGGCAACATATATAAAGGGAAGGTAGTGAAAGTTCTGCCTGGAATGCAGTCTGCCTTTGTAGAGATTGGTCTGCAAAGGGCAGCATTTTTACATATTGCAGATATTTATACTGGAAGCAGTGATGAATTAAGCTATGAAGAAAGTATGCCAGAAGATGACAGCGAAGCAAGAGTAAGTGAAGAAATTCATTCAGAACAGCAGCATTATGCACCTATTGCAGAAATATTAACAGAGGGGCAGGAGATAATTGTGCAGGTTGCAAAAGATGCAATCGCAGCAAAAGGTGCAAGATTAACTACTCATCTTACAATTCCCGGCAGATATCTTGTATTAATGCCCGGCTATGAACATATTGGGGTATCAAGAAAAATAGAAAATGAAGCAGAAAGAGAACGGTTAAAAGATATATTGACTAAACTTCGTCCAGAAAGTATGGGACTTATTGCAAGAACAGTAAGTGACGGCTTAAGTTTAGAAGAATTGATGGCAGATTTAGAGTATATAAAAGGTGTGTGGGCAGGTGTAGAAGCTGTTACACACTCATCTACTGCACCATCTCTTTTATATGAAGACCATAACTTAATTTATAAAATTCTCCGTGATGTTGTTACTGCAGATACTACTAGAATATTAATAGATAACAAAGCAGATTATGATAAAATGCAGGAATTTTTTGTTAACCATTTGTCTAATCTTGATTTGAAAATAGAATATTATCAAGGGGACGAGCCGCTTTTTGATTTATATAATGTGGAAATAGAAGTAAACAGACTTCTTGATAAAAAAGTATGGCTTCGTTCTGGCGGTTCTATTGTTATAGACCAGGCAGAAGCATTAACAGTTATAGATGTAAATACTGGTAAATATGTAGGCCGTCATAATTTTGATGATACTATATTAAAAACAAACTTAGAAGCATCAAAAGAAATTGCCCACCAGTTAAAAATGCGAAATATTGGCGGTATTATTATTGTAGATTTTATAGATATGGAAAGAGTGGAAGACAGAGAGAAAGTTCTTACTACTCTTGAACAGTATCTAAAAGAGGACAGGGCAAAAACATCTGTAGTTAATATATCTCCACTTGGTCTTGTGGAAATTACAAGAAAAAGAGTGCGTGACAGTGTAACTCGTATAATCAGTGAGGCTTGTCCATACTGTGAAGGCAGAGGTGTAATTAAGTCTAAGATAACTGTATGTTATGAGATAATGCGTCAGCTTACTCAACTTGCAGCTCATCATAAAGGAGCAAATATTTTAATAGATGCTAATGTTGATGTTGCAGATTTAATATTAGAACATGAAAGAGAATCTATTGATAATATGGAGCAGCTTTATGGAGTGCATATAGAAATACAGCAGAATAACAGTGGAATTTTTGACAGATACAAATTAAAAATTACAGGATATAAGCATTAGAATATATTGTGATAAACTTAACTTTGTGCTAATAATTGGAAGTTGATGATGTGTTATTGATAGCCTAAATGCAGTTTTTTATGCTATACTGAGCCTTTTAGGCGAAGTATCTGTAATGAGTAAATATGAAATGACACAGGCTTTTAGGATAAAAGCCTCTTTAGTGAGCATAGACGGATTTATTTCGTCTATGCATGTTTTTCAAAATTCATTGACGAATTTTGAAATAAAAATATAATAAGTTTCTTCGCTGTGCTTAGAATGGATAGTATCGTTATGTTTATTCTATCTGTGTCATACTGAGCCTTTAAGGCGAAGTATCTAAATATTAAAATAAATAAAAATATTTATAAACAAATTAAATATCAGGATAAATTAATGGCAGTATATAACAGAAAAGACAGTTATTATAAAAAAGCAAAGCAGGAAGGTTACAAATCCCGTGCAGCTTATAAATTAAAAGAATTAAATGCAAAATATAAGATTATTAAAAGCGGCTGTAAAGTTCTGGACTGTGGTGCAGCCCCTGGCGGCTGGAGTCAGGTTGCTTTAGAGATAGTTGGCGATAAAGGCTTTGTAGTTGGTGTTGATTTAAATGAGATTACTGGTATAAACAAAAAGAATTTTATAAGTATAGCAGGTGATTTTACAACTGATGAAATATTAAATCAAGTGATTGAAATATGTCCATTATATGATGCTGTGATTTCTGATATTGCACCACACACAATAGGTATTAGAGATGCTGACCATACTAATTCTTTAGAGCTTGTTGAAAAAGTATATGCTTTTACAATGAAAACATTAAAAAAAGGTGGCTCATTTTTATTTAAACTTTTTGAAGGAGAAGGCCGAAAAGGTTTGGTAGAAAGACTTAAAAAAGATTTTAAAGATGTAAAAATAATAAAACCTGATGCAACAAGGCAGGGCTCTATGGAAATATATATTGCTGCCTTAAATAAAGTAAATTAAATAAGACTGTAAAAAAAGTCGTTAATTATTTGAATTTTCAATGATTAGCGATAGTGTATCAAAAATTAATTTGATGAATTAAACTTAGAGCGTGTATTTAAGTTTAGTTTTCTTTATCGCCTAATAAAATGCGTTGAGTATTATTAGGTTGGAAATAAACTGGCGAAAAAATTTATTTTTTCAACAAGCTTAAATTATATGGAGAATTAGTATGCTGGATAAAAATGAATTAGAAGATTTATTAGTAAAATTAAGACTTGGCACTATTTCAATAGAAAGTGCTGTTAGTGAAATAGAGCAGAATTTTTATTCAGCAGATGATAATGACAGCTTAACAGTATGGCAGAAACTTGGCTGTCCTTTTGATGAAATGGCAGAATGTAACGGCAAAGATGCCCATTATATAGAACTGCTTATTCACCAGCTGCATAAAAAATATAATAATTTCATATTAACTGGTATTGAAGAACATATTATGAGAGAGCTTGCTCCAAAATTTAATAAATGTATGTTTTTATATGATGCTGGAATAATTACATATATAGAAAAAGAGCAGGCAGTCCAATATGATAAAACAGTTGTAGTAATTACATCTCTTTCCAATGATGATGAAATGATGAAAGAGCTTGAAGCTGTATTTAATATTTTAGGTATGCAGGTAGATATATGTTCTATATCAAAATATGAAACAGTTTCTGTTCAGGTTGTAAAAAATTATCTTTTAAAAGCAAAGGCCATAATTGTTGCATTTGACAAAGATATAAGACTTACCTCAATTATTTCAAATATATCTAATAAACCAGTTGTTCTTTTAAGTAAAAATAAAAATACAGAAGAATATATGCTTTCAAATGGAGCGTTGCTTGCAAAACCAGGTAGTGCAGTTTCAGCTGCTATGGCAGTTGCAAGAATAATAAGATAAACATTTTTACAAAGGAGGATAGTTTATTTATGAAAAACAAACTTATATCTGCCCTAATTCCTGCTTATAATGAAGAAGAATGTCTGCATGAACTTTATAAGAGAGTAAGCAGTGTCTTATCAAAGCTTGAAAACTATGATTATGAGATACTAATAATCAATGACGGCTCAAAAGATAAAACATTAGAGATACTTAAAAGTATTAGTGAAAAAGACAGCCGTGTGCAGTATGTAAATCTTGCCAGAAATTATGGCAAAGAAATAGCAATGGCAGCAGGTCTTGACTACGCGAAAGGTGATGTTGTTGTTATTTTAGATGCAGATTTACAAGACCCTCCAGAATTAATACCAGATATGCTTAAATACTATGAAGAAGGCTATGATGATGTATACGGCAGAAGAAAATCAAGAAAAGGTGAAACCTGGCTAAAAAAAACAACATCAAAACTTTTTTATAAACTTCTGCAGAAATCTACAAGAGTTGATATTTTAAAAGATACAGGCGATTTTAGAGTTTTAAGCCGCAGGGCAGTAGAAGCTTTGAAACAGTATAAAGAACAGAGAAGATATACTAAAGGTTTTTTTGCATTAATTGGCTTTAAAAAGAAAGAGTTTTTATATGACAGAGACCCTCGTATAGCAGGCTATACTAAATGGAATTATTTTAACCTTATTAACCTTGCAATAGAAGGTATTACATCTTTTTCTACATTTCCACTTAGATTAAGCTCATTTTTAGGAATAATCGGTGCAGCTGTTGGGTTTATTTATATTGTTTTTTTAGTTTTAAAAACTTTAATTTTTGGAGAGCCTGTTCGTGGTTATCCTACACTATTATCAATTATAATATTTTTAGGAAGTATTCAGCTTTTATCACTTGGTGTAATAGGTGAATATTTAGGCAGAATTTTTGATGAAGTGAAAAACAGGCCACTTTATTTTGTAGAAAAATACAGTGGTGATGAGAAGTAAATGCAGTTAATTAAAATATTTTATGATAAAACATTTTTAAAATTCATAATAGTAGGTATAGTTAATACAGCAGTTGGTGCAGGTGTAATGTTTGCATTATATAATGTTTTCCACTGTTCTTACTGGATATCTTCTATTATGAATTATGTTGTGGGTAGCATTGTCAGTTTTTTCCTAAATAAATATTTTACATTTAAAAGCAATACTTTTTCTTTAAGAGAGGTTATTTATTTTACAGTAAATATTGCTGTCTGCTTTTTCATTGCTTATGGAGTTGCAAAACCATTTGCAGTGTATTTATTAAGCGGATATTCTGTTACTGTGCAGGAAAATACCGCTATGCTTATTGGTATGTTTTTATTTACAGGGTTGAATTATTTAGCTCAAAGGTTCATTGTCTTTAAAAGTTTATAAAATCTTTAGGAGTGCAGATACGATGAATTATACTAATCAGGAAAAAATAAAAAAATTTATTTATTACTTTTTTGTTGCATTATTGTTTTTTTACAGCATAGAGATTATTTCTCAGATAATTATATATCAAATAAGTGAATTTAAAGTAAAAGTATGGGTATATAGTGATTTACCATCACATATTCGTATGTCTATAACAGGGCAGGAACGGTATAGTCTGTTATACATATTTTTTGGTATGCTGTATAAAATATTTCCACATCAAGTCAGTATTGCTGTATGTATATTAATTATAATAGGAATTACAATATATATTTCTGGCAGATATTTATATAAAAATACAAATTTAAATAATTATTCTTTATGTATGATACTTGCTCTTTTTGCATATATTGAAGCGGCAGTATATATTCTTCCGCTCAGCCCTAATAGGCATGTTGGATTATATATGTCAGGAGTATGGCATAATTCAAGTTTAATCGCTCTTAAATTAACCAGTTTAATAATGATGTTTCTTTTCCAGTCTATTGCAGAAAAAATTAACCAAAAACAAAAAATACCATATTCAGAATTTATTATTTTTTCTTTAGCTGCAATGACAGGAGCATGGATAAAGCCTAATTTAGTGTTTGTTATGTATCCTGCACTTGCTGTTATGATTATTATATGGTTTTTTAAAGATAAACGCTTATTTAAACAGCTGCTTTATTTATCATTGACCATTATTCCAACATTATTTATTTTAATTATGCAGACAAAAATAATGTTTCCAGATAGAACTGGGGAGGCACTTGCCATAAGGCCATTTATATATATGAATTTCCATTATAATATACATCATTATCCAACTATTTTGGTATTCATATCTACAGTTATTCAAAGTTTTTTATTTCCACTAGCTGCTCTGCCATTATTATGGAAACATATTAAAGAAATGGGTAATTATACTTATGTTTGGGTATTTGCTGTAGTTGCACTGCTTGAAGCTGTGCTGATAGTAGAGCTAGGATGGAGACAGTATCATGGAAATTGGATATGGGGGGCTTATGCAGCTATGTTTTTATTGTTTTTAGTAACAATAGAATATCTTGTGAAATATTCGTCTAAATTATGGCAAGAAGGGTACTTTAAAAAAATATGGCTGATAGTATGCTATATATTATTTGTAATACATGCAGTTTATGGATATGATTATATGCACAGAATTCTTGCAGGTAACACATATTTTTAAATATATATGGTATATATGATTTAAAATAATTATTGCTTTAAATAGAACTTTAATGAGGCATTTATTTGTCGTATACCCTGCTAAGAAGATACAGTTTATTTGTTAGTTGATATTCTTTCCGCATATAAAAAATATATCAGAATTTATAGATAATAATGTATGCAAGTTAATAAAACAAAAATTAATAAGAGTTAAATGGGAGATAAAAATGAAAAATATTTTTAAAAATATGCCAAATAGTAGTCGATATGCTGAAAACTTATATAATTTTATTTTAGAAAATAAAAATATAATATTAATTAGTTTTTTTGTGGCTTTAGTGATAAATGCTGTTGATATTTTTACAATTAAGTTTGGGATAGATTCTGAAGCTTATGCAATTGCAGACAGCTCGAAAATGTATAATGATATTCAGCGTTATGGTTCTTGGTTATTATACTATTTAATTCCTTTTGCAAGATATCATATTGTTTCACAGATTATTGGCATATTTGCTCTTACTCTGGCTGGACTTTTAACAATTTCAAGACATAATCTGCCAAACAGTGCTAAATTATTATTTATGATTTTATTCATAACATATCCAAATTTTGCATTTTTACAGTATTTTTATTTCCAATCAGCTTATAATTTTATAGGACTTTTATTGGTTGTTATTGCATACAGACTTATAGAAAAAAATAATATGTTATTGTATATTCTAGCTATAGTGTTTTTATTTATTGGCATTTCTTCATATCAGTCAAATATAGCAGTTTTTTTATCTGTTATGATGATAAATATTATCCTTGATTATATTGATAATAAAAATATTAGAATTTCAATTATAAATATAATTAAACCAACAATTATGCTGATTATATCTGTTTTTATTTATTATATAATTATTAAAGTTGTAAACAGGGGACTAAATGGTTATCATGGTCAATTTACTGAATATTATAAGAATGGAATTATTGAAGGTTTAGGAAATGTCTTTAAAAATATATGGCAGATTTTATTTAGTAATGGTGTTCATGGCAGTCATACTGCAAATATAATTATTACAGTTATTTTGATAATATATATTTTATATAGTATTATAAATTATAAAAAATATAAAGAAAATATTAAACTTTCTTTTTTAATTCTTTTATGGTTGCTTTCTATTTTTTCTATAAACATATCTTTTGGC
>CAJUJZ010000027.1 GCA_910586745.1 uncultured Mucispirillum sp.
AACTGGTGCATTAAACCCATTTATTCATATAGCACTGGCAGAAAAATATGAATATAATGATGAAAGAGAAAATGCTAAAACTATTTTAGAGTCATATATTGAGCAGCCTGATGCAAAGATTATAGCAGCAAAAATATATGCTGAAAAATTTAATAATAAGTTTATTGGACATATAGTAAAAGATGTATATTCTTTTAAATGCAGAAACTGCGGCTTTGAAACAAACCAGTATAAAGATGACTGTCCAAAATGCAGTGCTTATGACAGCATCTATCCAAAATAACAGTAATTAAGGCAGAAATGGAAAGACCAAAAAATGTTACGCCAGCTATGGCACAGTTTTATGATATAAAAGAGCAGTATCCAGATTCTATTCTTTTTTTCCGTATGGGTGATTTTTATGAAATGTTTGGTGATGATGCTCTTATGGCTTCTAAAATATTAGGTATTGCTCTTACATGCCGTAATAAATCATCAGAAAACCAGATACCTTTATGCGGTATCCCTTACCATTCTTATATGCCATACCTTGTTAAGCTTTTAAAGGCAGGAAAAAAGGTAGCAATATGTGAACAGTTAGAAGACCCTAAAATGGTGAAAGGTGTAGTTAAAAGGGGGGTAACTAGAGTTGTTACCCCAGCTACTGCATTAGAAGATGAAGCAGTTATTACTTTTGATAATAATTTTTTAATAAGCCTTTATGCTGAGATTGATAAAGTGTATATGGCAGCAGTTGATGTAACTACTGGGGAAACATATTTAAAAACTATACCAGTAGATACATTAGAAGAAAATACTTATTCAATGGAAGCAAAAGAGATTATTGCAAATATTGATGTAGATATAAATAATATTCCTGTAACTATAAGAAATGCAGGAAAACATTATAATACAGCATTAAACAGAGTGCTTACCCACTATGCTGTTACTAGTGAAAAAGCATTATTCATTGAAGATAAAGGCTATATCTGGGCACTTGCTATGATACTTGATTATCTTGATGATTTAATACTTACCACAAAACTTATGCTGCCTGTTACATTAAATGATGATGATAACTTAATAATAGACAGTGTTGCTTCTTCCACATTAGAGCTTACAAATTCTAATGCCGGCAAAGATAATACATTATTTTATATTCTTAACCAAACATCAACACCAATGGGTGCAAGGTTTTTAAAAAATACTATTACAAGGCCTTTAAGAAATACTGCCCATATTAATACAAGGCTTGATATAGTAGAATATTTTGTAAATAACTCGTCATTTTTAAGCACAGTTAATGGGCTAATATCTAATATATTTGACATAGAGCGTATTACATCAAGGCTTATTTCAGGCAGAGCTACACCAAAAGATTTGATATGGCTTAAACTTTCTATAAAAAATATTCCAGAGCTTGATGCTATGCTTCAGTCTGTGCCAGATATTTTTGCAAAATACAAGCTTAATGCTCAAGAAGAACTATATTTTTTAATTGAAAAATCAATAAATAATGAACCACCTGCAGCCATTAAGGAAGGCGGTATTATAAAACGCGGCTATAACAACCATGTAGACGAACTTAGAGATATTAAGCATAACGGTAAATCATTAATATCAGAAATAGAAGAAAGAGAAAGAAAAGCAACAGGTATAAGCCAGCTGAAAATAGGATATAATAAAGTATTTGGATATTATTTTGAAGTTTCAAGAATAAATGCAGCAAAAATGCCGTCATATTTTGAAAGAAAACAGACTCTTGCAAACAGCGAGCGTTTTATTACAGAAGAATTAAGAGAACTTGAAAATAAAATACTAAATGCAGAAGAAAAACTTGCAGATATTGAATATTCTTTATTTCAAGATATAAGAAAATATGCTTCCAGTCAGGCAGATAATTTAAGACAGCTTGCAAAACTTATTGCAGAAATTGATACTATTGCAGCTTTTGCAAACATAAGTATAAAAAATAACTACAGTCGTCCAAAAATAGTAGAAAATGGTATCATAAATATAAAAGAAGGCAGACATCCTGTTGTAGAAAATAAAAGTAAAGATGCTTTTGTAGCAAATGATTTTTATTTAGATAATGATGAAAACAGACTTTTAATTATAACTGGACCTAATATGAGCGGTAAAAGTACATATCTTCGCTCCAGTGCATTAATTGCTGTTATGGCTCACTGCGGCTGCTTTGTGCCTGCAGATATGGCAGAAATACCACTGCTTGACAGGATTTTTACCCGTGTTGGAGCAAGTGATAACCTTTCACGAGGGGAATCCACTTTTATGGTAGAAATGGTAGAAACTGCCAATATTTTAAAAAATGCTACAAAAAATTCTCTTATTATACTTGATGAAATAGGCAGAGGTACATCTACTTTTGATGGTATTTCTATTGCATGGGCAGTTGCTGAGTATATATTAAATAACATTGGTGCAAAAACATTATTTGCTACCCACTATTTTGAACTTACAGAAATAGGCGAAAAGGGAAAAGGTGCTCAAAACTATACTGTAAGTGTAGAAGAATGGAATAACGAAGTAATATTTTTAAGAAAAGTTATAAAAGGCACAGCTGATAAAAGCTATGGTATATATGTAGGTAAAATGGCAGGACTGCCTGAAAGCGTGATAAAAAGAGCAAATGAAGTGCTTTCTGGTTTAGAAAACCATGAAGACATTGCTCTTATTCAGGAAAGGCAGCAGCCTGCACAGAAACAAAGATTTGTGCAGCCTATACTTGTTTTTGATGATTCTCACCCTGTAATAGATGAACTTAAGTCTATGGATATAGATAATATTACACCAATACAGGCTATGCAGATTTTATCTGATTTAAAGAAAAAAGCATATCAATAAAGTGAGGATATTTTATGAAATGCCCAGTATGTAAAAACAAAGATTTAGTAATGAGCGAAAGAAGCGGCATAGAGATTGACTACTGCCCAGAATGCCGCGGTGTATGGCTTGACAGAGGGGAACTTGATAAAATAATTGAGCGTAATATGACTTCTCAGCAGGAAATATACAGAGAGCCTGCACCACAAAAAGAATACAGAGAAGAAAAATATTATAAAAGTAAAAAACATTATGATGATGAATATAAATATCACAACCAGCACTCTAACTATGGCAGACATAAAAAAAGAAGCTTTTTAAGTGATATTTTTGATTTTGATTAATATATAATATAATTCTTCAGAAAAAATATTTGAAAAAGTTAATAATGTTTTTATTTATAGTGCTTCTTTCAAGCAATGCCTGTGCAGATGATAATGCAGGAAATAACCAAATGGAAAATACAAAAGCAGCAATAACTGTAAATGGCAAATAATTTGATGCAGCTTTTTATAATAATGAAACTGCAAATGCTCTTATAAATTTCATGCCTTTAACTTTAAATATAAGCGACCTTAATGGCAGCGAAAAATATTACAATTTGTCTGATACACTGCCAGTAAATTCTGAAAAAGCAGGAAATATAAAAAAAAGGCAATATTATGCTTTATGGTAATAACTGCATTGTAATATTTTATGAAAGACACCATACAGCTGCATAAAAATAGGATATATAGAAAATACTGATAACTTAACAACAGCTTTAGGAAATTGATGCAGTAAAATACATTTTACCATCAAGAATAGAAAACCTGTAATGTTTTTTGAAAACATGCAGGTAATCATATATTTTATCAGCAATTCTGCTTAAGGCTTCTTTATTATCTCTGTTTAAAAACATAAGTATATCATCTATTAAAACCCACATTCTAAAAAACTTTTCAGCGATATAAATATATATCAGACTGCTGTGTTCAATCAGTGCAAATATTATATGATAAGCATACATAATAGATATAAACATATCAAATATCAGCTCATCATTTTTTTCATATTTAATATTTATATCGTGGCAAGATAATTTTTAATCAAATGATGAGATAAGGAAAAATAAAAATCGTGCAAAAAAGTTAAAATCGTTTTAAGTTTTTAAAAATTACATAGTCATTGCCCAGTAGTTGCATAGTCCCGCAACATACTTATCTCGCTATTCCATTATTTTTTATCTCAACCCCCCCCCTATATATGTTATTCTTCACAATATTCATAATATTTACCTTCCATATTTTCTTCATAACTGTATATTATTATATCTGCATTAAATTCATCAAGCACAGCATCATATACTCAGCTGAAAGGATTATTGTATAGCTGTTATCTAATGTTTCTAAAAAATGAAAATTTAATATAGAATCTTCCAGTAAATATGAATCTTTTTTACTCCATATTCTCTCAATGAAGCTGTTGTAATGATTTGTAATTTCTGTAACCTGGTATTCTATTTGTTAGAATTATTTTCTGTTTTAAAGATAATTTATTTATAGTACATAACAGCGACAGATAATGACACCTGCCATATTGATTCTAACTTATTAATAGTTCTATATTTTTTAGTTTATTTTTATAATATTCTAATTTTTTTTATAAACAATAATCAGTAATAATGAAAATTATATTGATTTATAAATAGGTTATAAGATTATTTTGAGTTTAAAAAAGGATTCAATATATTTTTTAAAAAATGAAATATAATGATTTATCAGCCCTTACCTTGATTATAAACAATAAAGTACTGATATATTTTAAACTCTGAATTTTATACTGTTTGCATGTCCCTGCAGGTTTTCATTTTCTGCCATTGTGATAATATCATCACTTCCTGCCTGTAAAGATACTTTATTATAGTAAATAATGCTTGAACGCTTAAAGAAATCATAAGTGCCAAGTGGTGAGAAAAATTTTGCACTGCCGCCAGTTGGAAGCACATGGTTAGGACCTGCAAAATAATCGCCTGCTGCTTCCGGGGAATTACCGCCAACAAAAATTGCACCAGCATGGCGAATTTTACCAATATGGCTTAAAGCATCGTCAATATATAATTCTAAATGCTCAGGTGCAATATTATTTGCTATCTCACAAGCCTCATCTAAATTATCTACAAGCACAATAGCAGAATGTTTTTTTACAGATACTTCTGCAATATGTTTTTTAGGCAGCACTTCAAGCTGAGCATATACTTCTTTTTCTATTTTTTCAGCTAACTCTTTATTCCATACTATTGTAACAGCAGAAGCAAGCTCATCATGCTCACATTGGGCAAGCATATCTGCTGCCACATATTTTGCTTCAGCATTATCCCCTGCTATAATTAATATTTCACTTGGACCTGCTATCATATCAATATCACATACACCAAAAACAAGTTTTTTAGCCATTGCTACATATATATTTCCGGGACCGGTTATTTTATCTACTTTTTTAACAGATTCTGTGCCATAAGCAAGGGCAGCTATTGCCTGTGCACCGCCTATTTTATAAATATCTTTAATACCGCAAATATCAGCTGCTGCTAAAACTGCACTGTTTATTTTACCATTTACTGCAGGACTTGCCATAGATATATGTTTCACCCCTGCTGCAACTGCAGGCAGAGCATTCATTAAAACAGAAGAAAAATATGCAGCCTTTCCACCCGGTACATATATACCACAACTATCAAGTGGAGTGATTTTCTGCCCCAGCATTGCACCTGTTTCTGTTTCTATAAGCCATGTTTTTTCCATCTGCAGTTTATGAAAAGCAAGTATATTTTTATGGGCTTTTTTTATGCTTTCTATTAATTTTTTATCAGAATTATTATAGGCTTCTTCTATTTCCTGTCTGCTGACTTTTATATTGTCTTTATTAATATCAAAGTTATCAAACTTCTTAGTATATTCAAATAAAGCCTTATCACCGTCTTTTCGCACATTTGATATAATATCAGAAGCAATATGCAGGTAATCTCCCTCCATAACTGCTCCGCGGTTTTTAATTTCTTCTAATTTTTTATCATGTTTATTTATTATCATACTATATCCCCACAATAACACAATCTATAGATACACCATTTTCTTTTTTAGTATGAGTTTTTGCTTCGTAAAGCCTTGTATCTGCAAGGCGGACAATATCATCAAAGCCTGCAAAATCTCTTTCATTTGCTATAACTACACCGCCGCTGAAACCAAATATCATATTTTTATCTTCTTCAAAAACTATTTCTTCAACAGCATTCTGCATTTTTACTATATAATCATGCAGTGCATTTTTATCAGTGATTTCTGTAAAAAGATAAAACTCATCACCGCCAAATCTGCCAAGTATATCATAATCGCCTGTTTGGCTACGCATAGCATAGGATATCATTTTAAGTATTTCATCACCTGCTAAATGGCCAAACTTATCATTAATATATTTATAGTTATTTAAATCAAACATAATAAAAGCAAAGTTTCTGCCATTTTTCTTAAATTCTTCAAAACTTGATTTGCCAGTTAAGTCAAATATAAACTTATTAGGCAGAGCTGTTAAATAGTCAGTATTTGCCTGCATTTCCAGTAAAAAAGCATTATCAAGCTTTTTAAGTACAATAGATGCAATCAGTGCAAACTCTTCTACAAAATCAAAATTATATTCACTGGAAAATCTGTTTTTATCGCTGGAATAAAATCCAAGAGCAGCAACTATTCTGCCATTATCTGTTATGGGTGCAAGCACATAAGAATAATTTACATCTGATGGCATAAGTTGAAAATCTTTATGTATAACAGATTTATCTGTGCCAGAACGGGTATCTGTGCCTAAAAATGTATATGCAAAAGCATCACTATCAACTACCTGCACCCTTATACCTTTATTTGCATAGTTCTGCACCACAGCCATAGAATCTTTTTTAATAAAAAGCACTGCCCTTTCAATATCAAAGATTTCTTCAATATAATGCATAGGTTTATTATCTATTTCTTCCAAATTATCACTTAAAAGCATAGAAAATTGAACAACTTTAAAACCATTATGTTTAGCTTCATTTTCTTTAACACGCATAACCATACTTTCAAGCTCATTTTTAAGGTCATAATTTTCTTTTAACAGGTTGCTGATGTTTGACATTTAATGCTCCCAAATAATTTTATAACTGTCCCCAGTTATCACCAGTTTCTGCATTTACTAAAAGCGGAACTGATAAGGATACTGCTCTCTCCATAATATTTTTCATAATATCTGTAAATTCTGATACAATACTTTCATTTACTTCAAAAATCAGTTCATCATGGATTTGCAGAATACATTTTGCATCTATACTGTTTTCTTTAATATATTTATCACACTCAATCATTGCAAGTTTTATTATATCTGCCGCACTGCCTTGTATTGGAGCATTTACTGCCATTCTTTCAGCACGAGTGCGGATATTTGCATTACGGCTGTTAATATCATGAATATTTCTTTTCCTGCCTAAAATAGTGCTGCAGTAACCTTTTTCTCTTGTCTGTTTTATTATTTCGTCTATAAATGTTTTTACTTTTGGATAAAGTGCAAAATAGCCCTCAATAAAGCTTTGAGCTTCTTTTCTTGTTACTTTTGTGTCTCTGGCAAGTCCAAAAGAAGAAAGTCCATAAAGTATGCCAAAGTTTACAGCTTTTGCTATACGCCTTATATCATGGGTTACTTCATCAACAGATGATAAATGAAATAATTTATGAGCTGTCATTGTATGAATATCTTTATTTTCATTAAATGCTTTAATTAAATTTTCATCTGCTGATAAATGAGCAAGTATTCTTAATTCTATCTGGGAATAGTCAAGAGAAACAAGCTTACAACCAGTTTTTGCAACAAATGAACTTCTTAAGATTTCAGCATATTCACCTTTCTGTGGTATATTCTGCATATTAGGGTTACTGGAAGAAAGCCTGCCTGTTGCTGTGCCTGTCTGCTTAAATTCTGTGTGTATTCTACCGTCTTTTGCATATTCCAGCAGGTTAAGAGTATATGTAGAATAAAGCTTATTTATTTCCCTGTATTTTAATATTGATGAAATAAGGTTGTCGTATTCTGGATAAGTGATTCTTAAATCTTTTAAAGTGTCTTCATCTGTAGAATAGCCGCTTTTATTCTTTTTAGCACCTTTTAAGCCTAATTTATCATAAAGATATGCAGATAACTGTTTTGGAGAGTTAGGGTTTAATTCAGAGCCTGCCATCTCTTTTATTTTATTATATTCTAAATCTATGAAAGTTTTTAATTTTTCTGCAACTGATTTAATATTTTCTGCATTAATCATAATACCAGTCTGTTCCATTTCAGCTATTATGCGTGCAACTGGCAGCTCCATTTCATAATAAAGCTTATCAAGTGAATTTTCTTTTAACTTATCAAATAAATCTTTGCTTTTTTTATAAAGCTTTCCAAAAAAATCCCCTTCGCTTTCATCTTTTAACTGTCTAATACCCCCAGCATCTGGATCCATAAGATAATCGGCAAGCAGAATATCAAATGCTTTTTCTGGAATATTTATGCCTTTCTTAATAAGTGATTTTATATTGTAATAATATAATGGCTCACCCTCTTCATATTCATAGTAAGCCGTTTCATCTACTGCATATATTTTATCATTTAAATAAGCCATAATGACTGCATTACTTACAGGCTGATATTCTAATGCTGATACTGATACTTCCTGTGCTGAAAGATTTAATGATGCAAGCTGTTGTTTTAGCTGGTAAAGTTCATAGTAATATTTAAGTTTTTCTTCATCTCTTTTAATGTGAGATGGTTTCATATCCTCAATAAAGAAAAGTTTTACAAGTTCATGGCTGAGATATGCACTATCACGCCCCTGCGTGATTTTTTCTTTTGTTTTACCTTTTAAATTTTCTGCATTTTCAAAAATATTATCAAGGTTTTTATATTCATCAAGCAGAGTTTTAGCTGTTTTTGGTCCTATACCTGCAATACCTGGTATATTATCGCTGGTATCTCCCATTAATGCAAGCATATCTGGTATAGATTCAGGATATAAGCCAAATTTTTCATAAACCTTTTCTCTATCTATTACTTCGTCTTTTTGATAATCATATATCTGCACTTTGTCATTTACAAGCTGATGTAAATCTTTATCTTTAGTAACTATCCATACTCTATTATTAATAGTCTGAGATAATGTATTTATAACATCATCAGCTTCATACCCTTCAACGCAGTAAATAGGATATCCAGTAAATGGGAGCATTTCCTTTAATATATTTAACTGGATAATTAAATCTTCAGGCATTGCCTGCCTTGCAGCCTTATAGCCTTCAAACATTTCATGGCGGCGATTTTTGCCTTTTGCATCAAATATAATAATAATATCTGAAATTTCAGGATTTTTTCTTAACTTTTCTAAAACAGATAAAAATATATGAATAACACCTGTTGGCACACCATTAGCTGTTAATGGGGGAACATTATAAAAAGCTCTGTATATTACAGAGTTACCGTCTATTAAAACAGTAACTCTATCTTTCTGAAAATTTTCTGTCATATATTATTTTACAGGATATAACCAGTCAGTATATTTTTTATTTTTACCTTTAACTATGTCAAAGAATGCATCTTGTAATTTACTAGTAATTTCCCCTCTAACACCAGTGCCTATTTTTCTTCCATCAAGCTGGCTGATAGGAGTAACTTCTGCTGCTGTACCTGTGAAAAATGCTTCATCTGCCAGGTAGAAATCATCTTTAGTAAATCTTTGCTCGCTGACTTCATAGCCTAAATCACGGGCAAGAGTAATAATAGAATCTCTTGTAATACCCCTTAAAATAGAAGTCATTGGAGTAGTAATAAGTCTGCCGTTTTTAACAACAAATACATTTTCTCCGCTGCCTTCTGCCACATAACCTTCAGTATCTAAAAATAATGCTTCATCATATCCGCTGATAACAGCTTCTCTTTTTGCTAAAACACTTGCAACATAGTTACCGCATGTTTTAGAGCGTGTAGAAGTTGAGTTTACATGGAATCTGTTAAAAGAAGAAGTGCATACTTTAATACCTTTTGCAAGTCCTTCTTCACCAAGATAAGCACCCCAGTTCCATGCAGCAATAGCTGTTTCAACAGGGTATTTTTCATCTATTTTAATACCAAGTCCGCCATCGCCAAGATAAATAATTGGGCGGATATAACATTCTTCTAAATTATTTGCTTTAACTGTTTCAACTGCAGCTTTGCATAAATCATCAAGAGAATATCCTGGGTCAATCATGAAAATGCGTGCAGAATCAAGAAGTCTTTGCATATGCTCTTTTAAGCGGAATACTGCTGAACCATTTTCTGTTTTGTAGCAGCGGATACCTTCAAACACACCTACACCATAGTGAAGTGTGTGAGTTAATACAGATACTTTTGCATCTTCTTTTGCTGCTAATTTCCCATTCATCCAAATTTTACTATCATTACTCACAGCTGACATAGTTTTCTCCTTTTGTCTTTATTATTAATTATCTTAATATGGCATTTCCACAGTTAATGGTCTTGTCATTAAATCTTTTACTGAATCTTTAGGATTTTTTCTTTCATATATTATTTTATACACTTCTGTACATATTGGCATCTGCACGCCCCTTTCATGAGCTGCTAAATATACAGCTTTTGCAGTAGGCACACCTTCTGCCACCATTTTCATAGAGTGAGTTATTTCATCAATATCTTTACCTTGAGCTAAAAGTTTACCAACACTGTAATTTCTTGACTGCTCACCAGTGCAGGTTAATACTAAATCACCAAGCCCAGAAAGGCCAACAAAAGTTTCTCTTTTAGCACCGTATGCAAGACCAAAGCGTGTAATTTCTGACAAGCCTCTTGTAATAAGAGCAGCTCTAGCATTATTATCAAGCCCCATACCATCGCTTAAGCCTGTTGCAATCGCTATTACATTTTTAACTGCACCGCCAACCTCAAGACCTATCATATCATCAGTAGTATATACTCTGAAATATTCGCATGATAAAGTTTCCTGCCACCATTTAGCAAGGGATGCAGAGTATGATGCAATAGATACAGAAGTAGGTTTTCTTTTTGCAAGCTCTTTTGCAAAAGAAGGTCCAGAGAGTACAGAATATTTTGCTGTTACTTCGCTTGATATAACTGAAAGCATAAGCTGACCTGTTGAAATTTCTACACCTTTTGTAGCAAGCAGAATATTTTTACCTGTTAAGCTTTTTACATAAGTTTTAGCCATACTTCTTGTAAACTGAGAAGGGACTGACCATATAATATATTCTGCATCACAGTTTTCTATATTATCCATTGGTTTTGCTGACACATTTTTAGGAAGTAATAAATCAGGTAAAAATACCGGGTTTACATGAGCTTCATTTATAGCTTTTATTATCTCATCTTCTCTAATATACATTACTACTTCTCTGCCATCTGATGCAGCAAGTGTTGCTAAAGCTGTTCCAAAACTGCCGCCACCTATTACAGCTACTTTATTATTCAATTTATCCTCCAAATACATATAAGTAGTATTATAAAAATATGATAAGATTATAATAACATTTTACAAGAAAATAAAGAGTTATTAATATTTACAAGATATTTTTTTTAAATATAAGGTATAACTTATTGATATTTAAGCAAATAGATGCCATATTGTTTTGCTGAAAAAAGTATATAAAAAAGCTTTGCAGATAATTTTTATATGCTGCAAAGCTGATTTATGAAATAAAATATGTTTATCTGCCTGTAAAAGCAAAAATTTGTTTTACAACATCTTTTTCTACATATAAAATTCTGCCCTTTAATGGCATTAAAAATTTATCCTGCAGGCTTGGGACAGCAAAGAAATATCTTGTAACACCACGCCTGTTTACTTTCATTGTAATAGTAGCTGTAGGTCTTTGTGGAAGTTTTACACTTTCATCTTCTACAAAGCCTAAGGCTTCTGCTGCAAGCAGTGTTTCTATAAAATGCTGTGCTTTTTCTTCTTTTATAAGAGTTTTACCATCCATCATCCAGCCACTGTCTGTGCGATGCAGCGTAAAATAATTACTACCTAAGCTTGCTTCCATACTTTTTATCTGTGGATAGTATGCTTCAAAAATAATAGTATCAGAAAAACTTGTAACATCTTTTGACAGCAGACTTAAAGCACCAGAATGTACAACTAATATATCAGGGTCTCCAGATTTTGTAATGTAAACATAATCTTCATCGTGCTCTACCCTGTTGCCTATAGCAATAGTAGTAATTTTACCTGCATAATCTAATATTAAATATCCATTACTGCCGATATTGAATTCTGGGTCGTCCTGTGAACCTGTTATTCTTTCATCCACATTTAAATCACGCAGCCTGTTTAAAAGTTTTGTAACTTTTGATTTATCAGCTTCCCAGTCAGAATCTATTAAATACCATACACCGTTTCGTTTTTCTAACTGCAGGCTGTATGCCGATGTTTTGTATTCCATGGCAGTAATACCTGACGGGTCTGGTAAAAGTTTTTTAAAAACTTTTCCTTTAAGCCTTCTGTATGGGAGAAAATATATACTTGCTAAAATTAAAACTAGAACAATAATTCCAACATTAGCCCACAGCATAATATCCTCCTTAATTTTGTGATATTATATCATATCGGAAAAATTTAACAAGTAGTTTAATAAAAAAGTAATAAATATAAAATTAAATAATATATAATTCATTATATAATTAAATTTTAATGCTAATGCAGTATAATACTTTAAAAAATATAATTTTAATGCAGGCTGATTTTTAGAAAAATTATTCTGTACTTTTTAATGTAATATTATTTAAATAACAGTATAACTGCCCTAATGCAATCCCTGCATCATTTGCAGGCACTTTTTTATGAGTAAGCACTTTAAAGCCACAAGATGTCAGCATATTATATATTTTACTGCTTAAAAAGATATTCTGCATAACACCGCCAGATAATGCAGCTGTAGTTATGCCAAATTTATTCTTTATATCAATACATATATCATATATAACCTGAGCAAAACCGTTATGAAATTTTGATGATATGATTTTTATATTCTGATTATTTAATATATCATCTACCATTTCCTTAAATACTTTTAAAAGCTTTATTTTATTATCTTCATATATAAAATTATAACTTTCATTACACTCTTTAAAAGCTAAATTCTCAAAAAGAATGGCAAGTTCACCTTCATATTCATTTGAGCGTTTAAGTAATGCAAGTGAGCCAGCACTTTCAAAAAGTCTGCCTGCTGCACTTGTTTCTATAGAGTTAAACTTATTATCTACCGCCATTTTTATAAGAGAGATTTCCTGCTCTGTTGTATATCCTGCTGAAATAAATTTATCCTTTATTTTATCCAGCAGTTTTTCAGTATAAAGGTAAGATATAACCATTCTTACTGGATTTTTAGCTGCTGAATCAAGCCCAGGCTGAATATAGTTTTCTATATGGGTATATCTTGTCACTTGATTATTTTCTTTTATAAATATTTCTCCACCCCATGCTTTATTATCTGCACCTAAGCCAAAGCCATCCATTACTATGCCTATTGCATTATCATAATATGAATTTTCTGCCAGACATGATGCAAAATGTGCTGTATGATGCTGAACTTTATATATATTTTTATATTTACTTTCTGCAAAAAGTGTAGAGTGATACTGGCTGTGGTAATCAACTACTGCAGTTACTGGGTTAATACTAAAAAGTGATTTCATATTGTCGTGTACTTCTTCATACATCTGCTCTGTTTCTATATTATCTAAATCGCCAATATACTGGCTTAAAAACGCAAATCCTGATTTATAAAAAAGCAGAGAACTTTTAAGGTTTGCTCCAGCTGCAAATATTTCTTCCTGATTATCAGTTTTTAGTGCAACAGGGTAAGGTGCATAACCTCTTGCCCGCCTGAAAAGTATATAGCCGTAATCAGCAAGTGCACATACGCTGTCATCTACTCTCTGGAAAATTTCTCTGTTATGATGCAGAAAAACATCAGTAAATTCACTTAAATTTCTTTCTGCTTCTTCCTGATTTTTAGCAATAGGCTCATCTTTATGATTACCGCTTGTTGCTATTATAAACTTTGTTTTCATATACTGAAATAATACAATATGCAGTGGAGTATATGCTGTCATTATTCCTATTTTATTAGAATTAGGGGAGACATAGTCAGAAAAAGGACGCCTGAACCATTCAAAAATAACTATAGGGCTTTCAGGTCTTGTAAGAGTATCTTCCACAATTTTTGGAACAACTGCATATCTTTTAATAGTCTGAATATTTTCTGCCATTACTGCAAAAGGTTTAGTGCTTCGTTTTTTAAGCTCTCTTAATTTTAATACGATACTATCCTGCTCCGCACTGCATATTAAATGATAGCCGCCTAATCCTTTAACAGCCACTATACCTCCATTATCAATATAATCTGCTGTTTTTTTAAAGGCTTCTTCCTGATTTTCAATAATTCTGCCTTTAAAATTAAGTATAACTTTTGGACCACATTCCCCACATGCTGCAGGCTGAGCGTGGTATCTTCTATCACTTGTATCCGTATATTCACCATAACAGTCATCACACATTTTAAAATCTTTCATAGTGGTGCTGCATCTGTCATAGGGCAGTTTTTCAATTATAGAATATCGTGGACCGCAGTTTATGCAGTTTGTAAAGGGATAAAAAAATCTTCTTTCGCCAATATCTAATATTTCACTTATACATTCATCACAAATTGCCATATCAGGCGGTATAAGAGTAATGCCTCCTAAATCTTTAGAATGTTCTATAGTAAAATTATGATAATCTATATGTTCAATATCTTTTACATCAATACTTACAATATGAGATAAGGCAGGTGCATTTTCTTTTATTTTTTTTATAAATTTATCAAGTTCTTCATCCCACAGGTTAGCTTTTATAATAACACCCCTGCTTGTATTTATTACAGAACCTTTTATATGCATACTGTCTGCTAAATTTTTTATAAAAGGTCTAAACCCTACCCCCTGAACTATTCCTTGTATTGTTATCTGCCGTGTAATCATTTTTTCCAAAACCATGGGCTGAAAAGAATAAATACTGTAAATAATTCTAATCGACCTATAATCATTGAAATAGAAAGGGTTAATTTTACAAAATCTGGCAGAAATCCATAATTACTTGCAGGTCCTAATGCTCCAAAACCGGGTCCAACAGTGCCAAGACAGCCAAGCATTGCACTAAGTGCTTCAGTCGGTGTAACTGCTCCGCTTAATGCTACAATAAATGCACCAGCAAATAAAGTAACCATATAAACCACAATAAAACCCATAACAGTGATAACCACCTTATTAGATACAGAGTTTCCATTAAGACGCATTGTAAAAACACCTTTTGGGTGAATAAGAGATTTTATATTTATAACTGCCTGTTTAAACATAATGATATGGCGGACAACTTTTATACCGCCACTTGTAGAGCCAGATGAACCGCCAATAAAAAATAATACAAGTATTAATATTTGAGCAGCTGGGTGCCATAAATTATAATCTGCTGTTGCATACCCTGTTGTACTGATAACAGATACTACTTGAAATGTGCCAAACCTTACTGCATCTAAGAAAGATGTATAAGTTTTTCCATCCATTCCAGTAAACCCATTTGGCTGAATATATAAGAAAATGGAAACTAATACGGAGATTAAAACTATAATTAGTGTAAAAAACTTAATTTCAGAATCATTTATTATACTTTTAAAATTACCGCGAACAGTTTTTATTAATACTAAAAAGTTAAGTGAACCTATATACATAAAAATTATTAAAACCCAGTCAATATATGCTGATGAAAAATATGCAACTGAATTATTTTTATTAGAAAAACCACCTGTTGCAATAGCACTTGATGCATGAGTAAAAGCATCAAGAAGGTTCATTCCGCCATAAGAAAGCAGCACGATACCTATAATATTTAATGAAAGATATAATATCCATATATATTTTGCAGTCTGAGTTATTCGTGGAGTAAGTTTTTCCTTTGTAACACCTGTTGTTTCTACATGCATAAGATGAGTGCCGCCAATACCTAAAAGTGGCAGTATGGCAACAGATAATACAATAATTCCACCACCACCAATCCAGTGAGAAATTGCCCGCCATAAAAGAATAGATTTTGGCAGCCCTTCTATATCTGATAAAATAGATGCACCTACTGTTGTAAACCCAGAAGAAGATTCAAATATTGCATCATATATATTTGACATTGCTCCTGATACATAATATGGAAGTGCCCCAACAATGCATGTAAATACCCATATAAATACAACAAGCACAAAACCGCTTCTTATTGTAATACTTTTTTTCTCTCTGCTTTTTGAAAAAAATGCAAAAACAGCAGATAAAATAATAATTACAGCCATTGTTTGAAAAAAAGATACAGCCTCATTATGTTCACTATAAATAAGTGCATAGAGTCCGCAAAAACCCATAAAACATGAAAGTATTAAGTTAATAAAAACAATAGGCCGTAATATTAACCTTAACTGGTGTATCATTTATTAAACAGCTCCTCAAGCTTGCTTATTTCATCATGAGCTACAAATGTTATAAGGCTGTCCCCTTCTTCTATTACAAATGAGCCTGTTGGAATAATTGTTTTTCTATGACGCTGCACTGTAATAATCAGACAGCCTGCAGGAAGTTTTAAATCCATTATTTTTTTGCCTACAATATTCTGGTTGCTGCCGCCTACTATAAATTCAATAGCTTCTGCCTGCCCTTCAAATATTGTATATACATTTTTAATATTACCTTTACGGATAAATTTTAAAATAGCATCAACAGAACTGAGCTTTGCACTGATACAGGAATCTATGCCTAAGTTTGTGGCAAGAGTAGTATAGTTCAGCTTGTCAATCAATGCTACCGCCCTTTTTACCCCTTTGCTTTTTGCATAAACTCCTGCAAGAATATTTAATTCTTCACTTTGAGTTGTAGTGATTATTGCATCAGTATATGCAATATTTTCTTCTTCAAAAACATCCTGGTCTGAAATATTGCCATTAATAACTGTAGATTCTGGATAAAGAGCAGAAAGCTCTTTGCATCTTTCATAATCTTTTTCAATAATACGCACATCTTTGCCGTCTTCTATAAGCATACCCGCAATAT
Organism: uncultured Mucispirillum sp.; assembly: GCA_910586745.1. GTDB lineage: Bacteria > Chrysiogenota > Deferribacteres > Deferribacterales > Mucispirillaceae > Mucispirillum. The sequence continues at coordinate 16,999 of CAJUJZ010000027.1, forward strand.
GCTTGCCTATTAAGCCGCCGCCTACAAGTACTATTCTTTTCAGCTTATCAACAGTCATACCGGCTCTTGTTAATATTTTATTAAAAGATTTACCAAGAGCAACAATATATATATGGTCCCCTGTTAAAAGCTGGAAATCACCTTTTGGAATATGCAGCATTTCATTACGCAAAACACCTGCAATAATAAAATTCTGGTCAATAAGAGAGCGGATATCTTTTACTAATACACCATTAAAGATACTGTCATCTTTCACTAAAAAATCTCGCAGCTGTGCATTAGTGCCTTGAAATGCAAATATACCGCTTGATGCTCCATGCACTACTGTCTGCACTATATCAAAAGCTGCTTCAATTTCTGGATTTACAAGATAATCTATACCTATTGATGAATTTTTTAAAAGTCCAGCCCGCATATAGTCAACATTTCTAACACGGGCTATTTTTATAGGTGTATTAAATGCACTGCCTGCCACAAAGCAGGATATCATATTAACTTCATCTACACTTGTAGCAGCAATAAAAATATCTGCACTTTCTGCCCCTGCCTGTCTTAATACATCAACATTTGATCCTTCACCAGTTACAACAAGACAGTCAAGCATATTAGATGCTCGTGCTGCACACTCTGGATCTTTTTCAATAATTACTACATCTTTTTGCTCTGCTACAAGCTGGGAGGCAATATGGGTGCCTACTTCACCAGCACCCACTATAACAATATTCATTGCTTTTTCCTTATGGTCGTTCTGATATGCTTACATACTGTTTAAATACCCAGCCTGTAAGTGCAGGGGAAAGTCGTATCTGCACCCAGTCTTCATTTTCAGAAACATATTCATATTTCTGGCCAATGTTTGCAGCTGCAACTCGTGCAGATTCAAGGCTTGGAATTGCACGCACATTCAAAGAATTAGCTAATATATATACATCTTTTGGCTTATCAAATGGAGCTGGTTCTTCTATTACTGGCTGTTCAGTAACCTGTGGTATATCATTTACTTCTGATTCTAATACTGGAGTATAAGGCATATATGGCTCAGTATCAGTATTATTTTCTGCCACTTCTGCTGTATTATATATATCAGTATTAGCTGCTGTATTATCAGTATAATTTTCTGCAGGTGCAATATTTGTTTCTATTACTGGTGCTTCTTTCTGCTCAACCTGAACAGGTGCCTGAATTGGAGTTTCTACCTGCTGTGTATAAGTATTTGATGCAATCTGTGCAGCAGACTCTTTATTTATTAAATTAAATATTTTATCTGCACCTAAAAAACCAACTAATACTGCAAGACATGCAATAACTGCTGTAATAACAAATGGCTTTGCCTTTCCACTCTTTCTTTTATGAGCTGTTGCCATTACATTATTTACACTTGACAAGGCACTTATTAAGTGGTTTTCAGTAATAGTATGAGAGTTATCTAAAAAGGCAGCAATAATTGTCCTTTCCATAATAGTGTTAATAAGCCTTGGATTGCCTCTTGTTATTTTGGCAATACGCTTAACTACTCCGCCGTGGATTTTAACATAACTTTTGCCTGCTTTTTCAAGATGAGAATATATGTAGTTTTTTATATCTTCCTGTCTTATATTATCAAGCTTAACATATAAAGTTACACGCTGTTTTAACTGCCTTAAACTTTCTTCATTTAATTTTTCATCAAGCTCTGGCTGACCAGATAATATTATTTTTAAAAGCTTATCTTTTTCTGTTTCTAAATTAGATAAAAGACGCAGTTCTTCTAATGTTTCATTTGGCAGATTTTGTGCCTCATCTATAATAATAACAGCTTTTTTGCCCTGAGTTCCTATCTCTATTAAAAAATCACGAAGTTTTGCAAAAAGTGCATTTTTTGTAAGTGATTTATCTACATGTATATTAAAATCTTCCAGTATTGCCATAAAAAGTTCTTCTGGTGTAAGATTTGGAAATAATATATATGCAGAAACAATATTTGCAGGCAGCTCATTTATAAATTTTTTAATAGTAATAGTTTTCCCTGTGCCGGGCTCTCCAGTTAATACTGCAAATGGTTCATCAGAATGTATTAAATACTGTAAAGTATCTAATGCATCTATATGCATTTGTGTTGGATAGTAAAAATCTACATCAGGAGTCCTTTTAAAAGGGTCTTGGTAAAAGCCAAAAAATTCTGTAAATGTTCTCATATTTTCTTGTATGCCTCTATCTATTTTTTATATATATTACACTATACTTCTTTATTTTGTATAGGTTTATTGATTATCTCTCTTGAAAGCTCGTTATATGTAAACTCCACACGGCTCATTTCTGATTTTATTGTTCTAGAAATATTTAACATCTTCAATTCAACACCTGGATATATAACATTCTCCACTATTATTTTAGGTGCATCACATACAGATTTACGCATTAATTCATTATATTTTTTTTCAAGCAGCGGCAGTCTGCGTTTAAATGCATCTGAACTGTCAAGCAGCATTTTTACTTTTGGATTGTTTTGTATTTTTGGGTCTTGAATATTTAATTTTGATAAAACATCATTTATCTTTTCCATAGATTCGCTTAACTGAGTTATTTCAACCTTTATTTTCTCTGCCTTATTTTGCAAAAGTGGTGAATAACCAAGATTAATTTCCATTTTACCAGAATTTTTTGAGCCTAAATGTGTAGCATGCAGTTCAGAAAATATATCTAATACTCCACCACTTATAATTGTATCTTTACCAAGAGCCGTAACCTGTGCTGCTTCTATATTTGAATTAAAACAGTATTTCTCAATACTTAACTCGCCTCCAGCAGAAATATTTGCATTTTCGCAGTATCCCACTGAAATATTGCCACCTGCCTTAATATAGCCTTTATTGATAATACCCTTAACCCCTGTTTTTATAATAATGGAATGAGATGCTTTCAATTCAGCATTTTCAACTATACCTTCTACTATAATATCATCAGCCTCAATAATAAACCCTGACTGAACATTGCCCGTAATTTGAATAGTCCCTTCAAATCTTAGATTGCCTATATGCATATTGACATCACCATTAACCTGCAGCATAGGCAAAACACTTACCGTATTCCCACTTAATATTATATGACCATTATATTTTGAACGGTATTCTGTTTTTTCAAGGTTTGAGTATACTCCTTCAACTACTTCTACACTTTTATCTATACCCTCTTGAGCTTTTATTATATTACCAGAAATATCCCTGCCGTCCATGCCTTTATCTGGTGGAGTGCGTTTTATAACAAGCTGGTCTTTATTTACAAAGATAAATTTTGTAAACTCTTTATAGTTTACTTTACCATTTGGTAAAAGCTGTGGTTTTATATTAGGTTTTTCAAAAAGAAATTCTATATTAGCATCTTTTCCTTGAACTGGGGGAGTACCCTGACATATTAATATACCTTCTACAATATATCCTTCATTTAAAAGCTCTATTGCTTCTTTTAAGGCTTTATCATCAATATTTCCCGGACTGATTTTATGTTTTTCCGTTAAATTAAGCACTACATCCTGATATTTTATTTTTCTATCTGTATTTATGCCTGGATAGAAAGATACTCTTGCACTAAGCATATCATCAGAAACTAAAACTTTAATAATAGGCTCAATAACCCTGATAGTTTTAACTTCTAAAATATAATCG
>CAJUJZ010000028.1 GCA_910586745.1 uncultured Mucispirillum sp.
AATGGACTTTTTTTATATAATAATATAAATTAATTTAAAATTATTTTTTATAGAATAAAATTTTAAGGTGCATATATGGAAGAAAAAACATGGGATTTAAAATGGATGGCTTGGGAGATTACATCAGCATGTAATTTAAGATGTGTTCACTGTCGCTCTTCTTCAGAGGAATTTTCCCCTGTTGGTAAATTTACTAAAGACTTAGCTAATAAATTAATAGATGATATATCTTCTTTTGCTTCACCTGTTGTTGTTATTTCTGGTGGAGAGCCGCTTACAAGACCAGATGTTTTTGATATTGCTAAATATGGCACAGATGCAGGGCTTAAAATGGCTATGGCTACAAATGGTGTACTTGTCACAGATGATGTATGTGAAAAAATTAAATCATCAGGCATAAGGATTGTTTCCATGAGTTTAGATGGTCCAAATGCAGAAGTACATGATGATTTTAGAGGCGGTATTGCAGGTGCATTTGAAGGTGTTGAAAGAGCAGCTGCATTGTTTAATAAACATGGTATTAAATTTATTATAAACTCTTCTTTTACAAAAAGAAACCAGCCTTATATTATGGAAACTTTTAGAAAAGCAAAATCTCTTGGTGCTCATGCTTGGTATATGTTTTTAATTGTACCAACAGGCAGAGGGGAAGAAATATTTAAAGAGCTTGTTTCAAAAGAAGATTACGAAGAAATATTAGAATGGCACTATAATATGGAAAGACATGAAGATGAAATATTAGTCCGTCCTACATGTGCACCACAGTATTATAGAATATGGCATGAAAAAAGTAAAGAAGAAAATAAAGATACAGAACGCCGCTCACTTACATTTTCTACAGGCGGCGGCAAAGGTTGTATAGCTGGTCAGACAATCTGCTTTATTAATTCTGAAGGTAATGTGCTGCCATGCTCATACTTCCCAGAATCAGCAGGTAATGTATTTGAAAAGCCATTAAAAGAAATATGGGAAACATCATCGCTTTTTGAAGATTTAAGAGATTTTAGACGCTATGAAGGAAAATGCGGTGTATGTAAATACTTAAAAGTATGCGGTGGCTGTCGTGCTAGAGCATATGCAGTTACTGGCTCATACCTTTCAGAAGAGCCGTTTTGCAATTATGTACCTGTAAATTATAAAAGATAATTTATAATAAACATATAAAAAAGGAGGACTATATTATGTCTGAGTTAGAAAACAGAATACGAGATAAAAGTCTGCTTTCAAAAATAACTACACCAGAAAAACTTATTCCTTTATTTGAAGAAACTGAAAAAAGGATATTAAATGTAGGTTTTTCAGGGTTTACACCAGTAGGTTATCCTAAAATTATGCCCCTTGTTATTGCAGACTATGTAGAAAAAAATAATTTAAAAGGTAAATGGCATTTTAATCTTTTTGTTGGTGCATCAATGGGTGCAGAAATTGAAGACAGATGGGCAGAGTTAGAATTAACTAATATGCGCTGGCCATATCAAACAGCAAAAGTGTTAAATAAAAAAATTAATGATGGTTCTATAAAAATGGGCGATAAACATTTGTCTATGTTTTCGCAGGATTTCTTATATGGATATTATACAAAAGATAGTGGCGGTGGTTTAGATATTGCAATTATTGAAGCTTCTTCAATAGATGAAAATGGTAATATTATATTAGCAGGGTCAGTTGGAGCTGCACCAGAATTTATTACTATGGCTGATAAAATTATTGTAGAAATTAATACTCATAACCCTTCTTTTGAAGGAATGCATGATATTTTTGTAAGCGATATACCGCCTTATAAAAAAATAATCCCTATTACAGATGTAAGACAAAGAATTGGTACACCTTTTGTGCCAACAGATAAAAGTAAAATTGTTGGTATTATAGAATCTAATAAACCTGATAACGGCAGGGCAGTAAGGGGAAGTGATGAAGTTTCTGAAACTATTGCTCAGCATATTATAGACTTCTTCCAGACAGAAGTAAAAGCAGGCCGTATGCCTAAAAATCTTCTTCCACTGCAGTCAGGTGTTGGCTCTATTGCAAATGCTGTTGTGCTTGGTTTAACTAACTCTCCATTTGATAATTTAACAGTATATAGTGAAGTTCTTCAAGATGGATTTTTACCATTTTTAGATTCTGGTAAATGTAAATTTATTAATGCTACTTCTGTTTCATTATCAAATGAAGGTTTTGAGCACTGGTGGAAAAACTATGATTTGTATCGTGAAAGAGTGCTTCTCAGACCTATGCAGATTTCAAATAATCCAGAAATTATCCGTCGTTTAGGTGTTATTTCTATGAATACACCTGTTGAAGTTGATTTTTATGGTCATGCAAATTCAACTCTTGTTGGTGGCACTAGAATGTTAAATGGTATAGGCGGTTCAGGTGACTTTGCTCGTGCTGCTTATGTTTCTATAATGCACACTCCATCATGCAGACCAAGTAAAACAGATGAATTTGGTATATCAGCAATTGTGCCAAAGGTGCCGCATGTTGACCATACAGAGCATGATTTAGATGTAATTGTTACAGAACAGGGGCTTGCAGACTTGCGTGGACTTTGTCCGAAAGAAAGAGCAAAAGTTATGATAGAAAAATGTGCTCATCCTGCTTATAAAGATTATTTAAATGATTATCTTGAAAGAGCAATTAAGGCAACTGGCAATCATCATGAGCCTCAGCTTTTAAAAGAATGTTATGATATGCATATAAGCCTTGCAGAAAGCGGCACTATGCGTTTTTGGGAAAAAAAGTAAAATAATATGATTATTTTCTTTTCACCAAGCGAAAGTAAAAATAAATTTGATGAATATGGCAGTATATGTAAAGAAAGTTTTATTTTTCAAGATTTATATGAAAAAAGATTAGAAGCAGTTAATATATATAATGAATATGTAAACAGTCATAGTGCTGATATGCTTTTAGATATTTTTAGCATAAAAGATATTGAAGAAATAAAAGAGTATCAAAAAAATATTTTTGAAGAAGCCACATGCACTGCTATTAAAAGATACAGCGGGGTAAGTTATTCTTACCTCGCTTATGACTCTTTAAATAAAAATGCAAAAGATTATATATTAAATAATGTTATAATCTTTTCTAATATTTTTGGTCCAGTTTCAGCTCAAGATCAAATTCCATATTATAAACTAAAACAGGGTGCAAAAATAGGCAGCTTTGCTTTTGAAAAATTTTATAAAGATAATTTTTCAAGTGTAATAGATGAATATACAGTTAATCATGAAATAGTTGATTTAAGAGCTGGATTTTATGAAAAATTTTATCAGATAAAGAAAAAATACACTACATTTAAATTTATTAAGCAGGGCAAAGTGGTAAGCCATTTTGCAAAAGCATACAGAGGTATTATTTTAAAAATAATGGCAGGAAATAATATACTTGAAAGTAAAAATATATTATCATATCTTCCAGAAACTTTAGAAGTTATGGACAGCAGCATAAAAGGTTTTAAAGAAGAATTTATTTTAAATATATTAGACTAATCCTTAAAAAAAAGACCTAATTCATCAAGCCTTGAATTACATCTTAAAAACTGTCTTTCAAATGATGTTTCCATAAGTTCTTTTGGAAAAATACTTTCTTTTAACTGAGTATTAAAGAAAAGTTTTGTATCATGATAGTAGCAGTGGTCTATAAATATAGTAAACCTTAATGCATCATTTAATTTTGTAAATGGTTTAAAATTACTAATAAAAATTGCATCAAAAGTTTTAGGAATTACAAAAAACTTAAAAGGGTGGTTATTCTGCAGTTTTATTATTAATTCATCAATGTCAACTAATACTTTGTCTTTTTTAGGCTCATAGTTTTCTAATACTTCATTAAATGATTTGTTGGAAAATACTGCCTGCCATGCTGCAAGATTAATACGGAAACTTTTTCCTTCAACAGTAATTGTATCAAAAGTATCTGAAATAATACCTAATTCCCTTGCAAACTGAGTTGTATCAAATTTACCGCCGCCAAGCTCTTTTGGAAGTCTGTTTGATGTGGTAATAATAGTTGTATTATTATTAATGCTGTCTATAAATCTGGCTGCCATTCTAGTAGTTGCAGGGTCATCTAAATCAAATTCATCTATTAATAATAAATCAACAGGCTTAAAAAATTCTATTGTTTTTTCAAGACCTGAAAGATTCATAAAATAAGTTAATTCCAAAAAGCTCATAAAAGCTTTCCTGCCTTTAAAATTATGAAAGCATGCAGAAAGCAGATGAGTTTTGCCTATACCATAAGTGCCATCAATATATATATTTTTTGCTATTTTATTTTCTTTTTGTTTTTTAGAAAAAAATGAGCGTTTTTTAATTTTTTCTTTATTTGAAATACTGCGTAATAATTCTTTTAATGCAGCTTGAGTTGGATATGCATCATCATCAAGATAATTATCAAATGTGCAGTCTTTAAATTTTGGATGAGGGCGAAGTTCACTGAAACACTCATCAATTGAAACACTAAAATTAATTGTGTTGATATCTTTATAGTTATAGTTTATCATAATCAAATATATTATATATTTTTAAAAAATAATCAAGGAGTTTATTATGCTGAAACAAATATCTGATGTTGTCTTAGAAGCTGGTGATATAGTAAACAGTGGTTTTCACTCTGCTAAAAATATTAAACATAAAGGTGAAGTAGATTTAGTTACAGAATATGATGTTAGAACAGAAAACTTTTTAAAAGAAAAACTGCAAAAAATGTTCCCATCTTTTACTATTGTTGGAGAAGAAACCTATTCAGAAGGAAAATATCCTGCTGAAAATGTTATATTTGTAGATCCAATAGACGGTACTACAAATTTTGTGCATGGTGTTCCTTTTGTGGCTGTATCTGTAGGTGTGATTACTGATACAGAAACAAAATATGGTGTTGTATATAATCCTGTCCTTAATGAACTTTACTCTGCAGAAACTGGTAAAGGTGCTTTTTGCAACGGCTTGCCAATAAAAGTATCAGAAACAGCTTCATTAATTAATTCTTTAATAGCAACAGGTTTTCCTTATAAAAAAGATAATCTGCCATATTTAATGAAAGTTTTGGAAGAAGTTTTAAAAACTTCAAGAGGTATAAGACGAGCAGGGGCAGCATCTCTTGATTTATGTTATACAGCCCGCGGTATATATGACTTATATTATGAAACAAGGCTGCAGCCTTGGGATATGGCTGGCGGATTGATTATTGTAAGAGAAGCTGGCGGCATTGTTACAAAACTTGATGGCAGATATCATGATATGGACAGCGACAGCTTAATAGCATCTAATGGGCTTCTGCACAGAGAATTTTTAAACCTTTTAAATGAAATAAGATAACATTTGTAATTTTAATATTTATAATATGGATAAATTTAATGAAACTGTTTTTAATTCTTTTATTATAAATCATCAATAAAATTATAAAATTTTAAAATTTATCTTTATTTTCTTTCTGTTTTATTATATAAATTTTATTTGTTATTTAATATATGAGGTAAAAATGGATAAAGCTATTGTTTTAGCAAGCGGCGGGCTTGACAGCTGTGTTACTATTGCTTGTGCTGTAAATGACGGGTATGATGTTTCACTTTTACATATAAACTATGGACAGAGAACTCAAAAAAGAGAAGATAAAGCTTTTGATGATATAGCAGCTTATTATAATATAAAAAATAAAATGACAGTAGATATTGACTATTTAAAAAGGATAGGCGGTTCATCATTAACAGATATGTCTATGAAAGTAGAAGAAGATACTATCCCAGCATCTATTTTAAGCAGTCTGCCTTCTACCTATGTGCCTTTTAGGAATGCTAATATGATTTCTATTGCTGTAAGCTGGGCAGAAGTGATTAGTGCTGAAAAAATATATGTTGGTGCTGTTGAAGAAGATTCAAGTGGATACCCAGACTGCAGAGAAATATTTTATAAAAAATTTAATGACCTGTTATCTGTTGCACTTGCACCAGAAAGTAATGTACAGATTGTTACACCAGTTATACATTTGACTAAAAAAGATATTGTTAAAAAAGGCATAGAGCTTAATGCTCCACTTCATCTTACATGGAGCTGCTATCAAAATGAAGATACAGCGTGTGGAGTGTGTGAAAGCTGTAAATTAAGGTTAAAAGGTTTTGAGCTTGCAGGCATTAAAGACCCTATACCATATAAATAAATCATAAAGGGAGATAGATATGACTTTAAAAGAACAAATTTTAGAAGACATTAAACACTACATGAAAGAAAAAGATAATGTAGCATTAAATGCTGTCAGAATGTTAAAATCTGATGTAAAAAATGCTGAAATTGCTGCAATTAAAGAGCTTGATGATGAAGGAGTAATTAAGGTTGTTGCATCAAGTATAAAAAAACGCAAAGATTCTGCAGAAATATATATAAAAAATGGCAGGCAGGATTTAGCGGATAAAGAGCTTGCGGAAATAAAAGTATTAGAAAAATATTTACCAGCTCAGCTTGATGATGAAGCAATTAAAGCAGTTATTAATGAAGTTATTGCCTGCCTTGATGATAATATGAAGAAAAATTTTGGTGCTGTTATGAAAAATGTAATGGCAAAAGTTGGTTCTTCTGCAGAAGGTAAAAGAGTAAGCGAGTTAATAAAAGGTATATTATAGTATGGGCGTAGTAGATATTACAATTATAGTATTTATACTTGTTTTTGCATTTAAAGGAACGATTAATGGTTTTATTACAGAAGCTATCAGCATATTGGGTATAATTTTAGCCTTACTTTGTTCCTATATGCTTTATGAACCGCTTTTTAAAGTAATGCAGGCAGTTGGTTTTGGTCAGCAGGGTTCATCTATTGCCGCATATATTTTAGGTTTTTTAATTGTATATGTTATTGTTATAATATTAGGCAGTCTTATACATAGAACATTACAGGCTATCCATTTAGGCTGGGTAAATAAAGTTTTTGGCTTTTCATTTGGTATATTAAAAGGGGCTTTTATAGCAAGTGTTATACTTTGGATAATTGTTTCTGTATTTCCAAATAAAGTCAAATTTGTGCAGGATATAAAAAGCTCACAAACTGCTCAGGCTGCTATGAAAGTTCTGCCATACTGTTATGACAGGCTGAACGCTGTTTCTAATATAGACAGGTTTAATCCATTTAAATAAATTATAAGGGATGATATGAAATTTGATATTGCAGCATTAGAGTTTGAAACTTTTAAAGAATTTTTACTTGATAATTTTGTGTCATCATTTTCAAAGTCATCCTTTAAAGTTATTAACATACTTTATGATATTGAAAGTATATATAGAAGACAGAATGAAATAAGGCAGGCTGTAGAATATAGAGAAAGTTCATCATTTATTGATGATGATAATGATTTTTTCAGCCTGTTTTATTCTCTTACAGATAAAACAAAATCTTTTGACCCAATGGATTTTGTAATAATAAAAAATTTCCTTGTAAAAATTTCACTTCTTAAAGAAACATTAGAAGAAAAAAAATATTCTCATTTAATAAGTTACAGTGAAAGTTTTGCATCGTATCAGTATTTAATAGATTTAATAAGCCAGTCTATTAATGATAAAGGTGCTGTAAAAGATGATGCAACACTAAAATTACAGGAAATAAGGTATTCTTTAAATCAGTTTAAAAATAATATTCGCAAACTTCTTTCTAATATTTTTAATTACACAAATGCTGATAAATTTATACAGGATAAAGTTATCGTTTTAAGAAACGGCAGATATACTATACCATGCAAAACAAATTTCAGTCAGTATATTCAAGGTATTATTCAGGATAAATCTGCAAGCGGCCAGACATTATATATAGAGCCTGCATCAATAGTTTCTGAAAATAATGCTATGCAGGAATTGATTATAGAAGAATCAGAAGAAATTGCAAAAATTATTTATACATTGATTACTTCTGTTAAATCCTCATTGGTAGATTTAAATAAAACAGTAAAAAACTATTCATATTTAATGATGATATTAGAAATAGGGCTTTTCTATTCTAATAAACAGCATACTTTTGGTGAGCTTGGAAATAGTATGGTTTTTTCTCAAGTTCACCATCCACTTTTATACTTAAGAAAAGGTGATAATTCAATACCTATTGATTTTATTATAGATAATCAAGGCGACCATATTGTAATCACAGGTCCAAATACTGGTGGTAAAACAGCAGCATTAAAATCTATAGGTTTAAATCATTTAATGTCATACTGCGGACTTCCTGTCTTTGGTAAATATTTTAAATTTATGGCTTTTGAAAGCATTTTAGCAGATATTGGCGATAACCAGTCCATTATTATGGATTTAAGTACATTTTCATCTCACATGGTAAATATTAATAATATAGTGGAAAGGGCAGACAGTAAAACATTAGTGCTTTTTGATGAATTAGGAACAGGAACAGAACCCAGAGAAGGTGCATCTTTAGCAGTTGCTGTACTTAAATATTTAAGAAAAAAAGGAGCAACGGTTATTCTTACAACTCATTTTACAGAAGTAAAAAATTATGCACTTAACAACAATAATGCATACTTTTATGCTGTAGATTTTGATTATTATAATTTAAGTCCTAGATATAAATTAATAAAAGATATTATGGGTAAATCAGATCCTATAATGATAGCTGAAAGGCTTGGATTTAATAAAGAAATTATAAAAGATGCTGAAGATGAATTAATGCGGTATAAATCTTCTATTGAAGTGCATGTAGAAGATTTAAATAGAATGCTTGCAGAAGCAGAGCATACTAAAAAAATACTTGCCGCAAAAGAAAAAGAGCTGAAGGAAAAAGAAGAAGTATTTAATGCTGCAAACCAAGATTTGCAGAAAAAACTTAATTCTAAAGAAATAGAGTTATTAGAAGAAACATATTCACTTTTACAAAAAAGCAGAAGGCTTGCAAACCAGAAAGAAAAACTTACAAATGAAGAAATAGAAAATGTTATTAAAAAAACTTATTCCAAAATAGAAGATGTTAAAGCTAAACAGGTAACTATTGAAGATATAACAGTTAATGATATTATATTCCTTGATAAATATAACAGTCAGGTAAAAATATTAGAGATTTCTGGTAATAATGTTACAGTAGATTTAAATGGCATAAAAATGAAAATGAAAAAAAATGACATTGTTGGCCACAAAGTAGAGCAGGTAAAACCTAAAACTGTTAAAATAACAAATAACACAAGCAAAAGCAGCTCAAAAAGAGAAATTGTGCTTGTTGGCAGGCGAGTTGAAGAAGCACTTGATTTACTTGAAAAATTTATAGATGATTTGCTGCTTACAAGTTATGATAAAGCATATATTATTCATGGCAGGGGTTCTGGCCAGCTAAAAAAAGCAGTTCAAGAATATTTAAGAGTGCATCCAAAAGTAGCTAAATACTATTTAGCAGAACATAATGAAGGTGGTAATGCTGTAACTATAATTGAGATTTAAATATCCTTATTATAGTTTACAGGGCATACTGTTGTATCATCAAAAAATGTTACTTTGCCTGTAGCTATTCCATATTTTGCACCAACTACAATAATTTTTCCAGATTCTATATATGGTTTTAAAATAGAGCTGTTTTTTATTTTATCTACTGTATGATATACATTTAAATCTTCTGCCCGCTCTAATAATTCAAATTTATTATTAGTTTCCTGAGATGCTCTGTCTATTGATGGCTGCACTTCATGAAGAATATCTTTTATATAGCCAAGTTCAGCACCATCATAGTCTTCAATACAGCTTTTTACTGCACCGCAGTTTTCATGTCCCATAACTATAACAATATCTACACTGCTGTGAGTAACTGCATATTCTATACTGCCCATTTCAAGAGCTCCCACCACATGTCCTGCTGTGCGTATTATAAAAAAATCACCCATTTCAGCATTAAATATTCTTTCAGGAGAAATTCTTGCATCAGAGCAGGTAACAATAACGGCCTGCGGATTTTGCCCATGTATTGCCATTTGACGAACTCTTTCTATATTACTTACAGGAGCAGAATGGAGAGTATATGAAGTAAATTGTTCATTTCCTTCCTTTAAAATATCAATAGTTGTTGAATGGTCTTCTACATGATAATTCCAAAATTCTATAAATGCTTTTAAAAATTTTTTAAACATATATTTCTCAGTGGCTTTATTTGTATTATTTTATATCATAAATGACAAATAATCAAATATTTATTAAGCAGTTTTGTTGAAATTTTTTGGTTTAAGTCATTTTTAGTGATTTTTTTAAATTAAAATTATTGACTATACAAAAGAATTTATATAACATAACAGTTTAAATTAAATATTACAGTTTAAATTAAATATTACAGGTTAAATTGATATTACAGGAGTTATTATGAATGAAGTGGTAAATGTTGGAATAATAGGCTACGGAGTTGTAGGCAAAGGGACTGTTGCCGCTTTAATGGATAATTTTGAGACTGTTAAGCGTAAAACCGGTATAGATATTATTGTTAAAGGCATTGCAGATATTAATATTGATAAAGTAAAAGATAACTATCTGCCTAAAGTAGATATTTTAACAAAAGATGCAATGGAGCTGATTACTAATAAAGACATACATATAATTGTAGAGCTTGTTGGTGGGTATACTTTTGCAAAAGATTTTGTAAAGGCAGCATTACAGAATAAAAAACATATTGTTACTGCAAATAAGGCACTTCTTGCAGCTTATGGCAGTGAAATATTCCCACTTGCTTATGAAAATGGTGTAGATATTGGTTTTGAAGCATCTGTTGGCGGCGGTATTCCTATTATAAGAGTTATGAAGGAAGATTTAGCTGTTAATAATATTAATGAAATATACAGTATTATTAATGGTACAGCTAACTATATATTAACTAGAATGACAGAAGAAGGCAAAGAGTTCAGCGAAGTATTAAAAGATGCACAAAAGCAGGGCTATGCAGAAGCTGACCCTACTTTTGATATAGAAGGAATAGATTCTGCTCATAAATTATCTATTCTTTCATCTATTGCTTTTTCTACAGTTATGCCAATGGATAAAATATTTGTAGAAGGTATTTCAAATATTAAACCTATAGATATAGCTATTGCAAAAGAATTTGGTTGTGTTATTAAACTTTTAGCTATCGCAAAAAGGCATGATAATGATATAGAAGTAAGAGTTCACCCTACAATGATACCATTAACTAATACTCTTGCTCAGGTTAATGGTGTATTTAATGCAGTTTATGTAAAATCAGATAAAACAGGTCCTACACTCCATTATGGACGGGGTGCAGGAAGTGAGGCAACAGGTGCTGCGGTAGCTGGTGATATTATTAATATTGCAAGAAATATTGCTCAAGGTATAAGTGTAAGAGTGCCTGTTTTAGGTTATGTAAAAAAAGAAGAAAATATTAATATTATTGATATTAAAGATATTCATTCAGCTTTTTATATGAGATTAATGGTAGAAGATACTCCGGGTGTATTAGCTCAAGTAGGGCTTATACTCGCAAATAATGGTATAAGTGTATCTTCTGCACTGCAAAGAGAAGCTGGAGTGGACTGCAAAGGATGTGTACCGCTTGTATTTATGACACATGAAGTAATTGGCAGCAGTATAATAAATGCAGTAAAAGAAATAGATTCTAAATCATTTGTTAAAGAAAAAACAGTGATAATCAGAGTGGAAGGCAATTGATGAAATATATAGTGTTACTTTGTGATGGTCTTGCTGATAGACCTGTAAAAGAATTAGATAATAAAACTATTATAGAATATGCAGCTATTCCACATATACATAAAACTGCAGAGCAGGGAATATGCGGCTATATTCAAACAACACCAGAGGGTATGGCTCCAGGAAGTGATATATGCAACTTGAGCATATTTGGTTATAATCCTAAAAATTATTATACTGGCAGAAGTCCACTTGAAGCATGCAGTATAGGTATAGAACTTGGTGAAAACGATGTGGCTTTCCGCTGCAATACTGTAACCATTACTAATAATATTATGGAAAGCTTTACAGCTCACCATATAGAAGAAAAATATGTTGAAAATATTATAAATGCTTTAAATCAGGAATTTCAAGGGGAAAGCATAGAGTTTTACAAAAGTGTAGGGTATAGAAATTTAATGGTCATCCGTAATGTTTCTAATATGGAATTATCTACTATTCCGCCACATGATATCAGCGATAAAGATACTAATTCTTATGCTCCAAAAGGCAGTGGTGCTGAAAAATTAATTGAAATAATGAAAAGAGCAAAAGAAAAAGTATTTAATGGAAGTATAGATACTGGCAAAGCTACAAATATTTGGCTCTGGGGGCAGGGTAAAAAACCTGCACTTCCTGCTTTTATTGATAAATATAAAGTAAAAGGTGCTGTTATCTCAGCTGTTGATTTAATTAGAGGTATTGGCGTATGTGCTGATATGGATATAATTAAAGTGCCATATATTACAGGCTATACAGATACTAACTTTAAAGGTAAGGCAGAATATGCTGTAAATGCTTTAAAAGATTATGACTATGTTTTTATACATGTGGAGGCTCCAGATGAAGCAGGTCATTTAGGAAGTGTGGAAGAAAAAATTAAAGCAATAGAACTTATTGACAGCCAGATGCTGCCTGTTATTTTAGAGGGTTTGAAGCAGTATGGTGAATACAGGCTTTTAATTACACCAGACCATGCAACACCTATTGAATTAAAAACACATTCATCTGAAAAAATACCAGCCATTATTTTTGGCTCTGATATTAAAGCAGATGATAATAAAACATATACTGAACATATTAAATCGCCATCTTTTGATTTAAAAGAAGGTTATAAAATAGCAGAATTATTTATCAAAAATTAAGTAAAATAAATTGGAGGAATTTGTGAGTCTTGTTGTTATGAAATTTGGCGGCACAAGTGTAGGCAGTATAGAACGCATACGCAATGTTGCAAAAATAGTAGAAAAGAAAAAAGACGAAGGACATGATGTAATTGTTGCAGTTTCTGCAATGTCTGGCGAAACTGACAGACTTATTGGTCTTTTAAAAGAAATCACACCTGATTACTCATTAAGAGAATATGACCAGCTTGTTTCAACAGGTGAAACTGCATGTATTCCGCTTGTTACTCAGGCACTTTTAGTTGATGGGTATGATGCAATATCATTAACTGGTTTACAAATTGGTATGGAAACTGATATTGCTTACTCTAAAGCTCGTATTCTTAATATTAAAGGCGATAGAATAAAAAAAGCAATCAGTGAAGGTAAAATAGTGGTTGTTGCTGGTTTCCAAGGCTATAATGTGGAAACTGGAGATACTACAACTTTAGGCAGAGGTGGTTCAGATACTACTGCTGTTGCAATAGCTGCTGCAGTAAAAGCCGATGTATGTGAAATATATACAGATGTTGATGGAGTATATACTGCTGACCCAAGAATTGTTAAAAATGCTAAAAAATTAGATACTATTTCCCATGAAGAAATGCTTGAACTTGCATCCCTTGGTGCAAAAGTTCTACAGTCAAGAAGTGTTGAACTTGGAATGAATTATAATGTGGATATTATGGTGCTTTCTTCTTTAGAAGATAAACCAGGCACCCTTGTAACATCAAAGGAGGATAAAAATATGGAGCGTATCGTTGTTTCAGGCGTTACTAGTGATAAAAATCAAGCAAAAATAACACTTTTAGGTTTAAAAGATGAGCCAGGAGTGGCTGCTCAAATATTTATAGGTTTAGCAGAAGCAAATATAAATGTAGATATGATTATTCAAAATGTAGCTAAAGAAGATGGCAAAACTGATATTTCTTTTACAGTTCCTAAAACTGACCTTATAAAAGCTAAAGCAGCCTGCGAAAAATTAGGAAAAGATGCAGGTATAGTAGAAATATTATCTGATGAAAATATTTCAAAAGTATCTATTGTAGGCATTGGTATGAAAAGCCATTCAGGTGTTGCTGCTACTATGTTTAAAGTGTTATCTGATAATCAGATTAATATAAAAATGATTTCTACGAGTGAAATAAAAGTTTCCTGCATAATTGAAGAAAAATTTACTGAACTTGCAGTTCGTGTTCTTCATAGTGCATTTATAACTGAGAAACAAGATGGACAGCTCTAATAAAAAAATATTTTTATATGACACAACATTAAGGGATGGCACTCAGTCTGAAGATGTAAATTTTACTGTTATTGATAAGCTTAGAATAGCAGAACGGTTAATTGAATTTGGTATAGACTGTATAGAAGGCGGATGGCCAGGCTCAAACCCTAGAGATATGGAATTTTTTAATGTTTTAAAGAAAAATAAAAGCATTGATATAAATAAGATATCTGCTTTTGGTTCTACAAGGCGTGCTAAAAAAATATGTGAAAATGATGAGATTATACAGGCACTTCTTGAAGCAAATGTTCCAAATATTACGATTTTTGGTAAAACTTGGGATTTGCATGTTAGAGAAGCATTAAAAATATCTCTTGATGAAAATATTGAAATTATTTACGATACTGTCCGCTATTTAAAAGAAAAGGTGGATAAAGTTTATTATGATGCAGAGCATTTTTTTGACGGCTATAATGCTAACCCAGAGTATGCACTAAAAACACTGCTTGCTGCTCGTGATGCAGGGGCAGACTGTGTTATACTTTGTGAAACAAATGGCGGTGCAATGCCTGATAAAGTTGCAGAAATAGTTGCTGTTGTAAAAAATACACTTGGTGATTATCCTTTTGGAATACATGCTCATAATGACTGTGAAATGGCTGTTGCAAATAGTATTGTTGCAGTAAGAAGTGGAGCAAGCCATGTTCAAGGCACTATTAACGGCTATGGTGAAAGGTGCGGTAATGCAAATCTTTGCTCTATTATTCCTAACCTGCAGCTTAAATATGGATATAACTGTGTAACAATTGAAAGTTTAACTAAATTAAAAAGCTTATCAGACTTTTTAGATGAAATAGGTAACTTAAAGCATAATACTCATAGACCTTATGTTGGTAAATCAGCTTTTGCTCATAAAGGTGGTGTTCATGTTTCTGCAATCTTAAAAAATTCTAAAACTTATGAGCATATTGCACCAGAGCTTGTTGGTAATACTCAAAGAGTGCTGTTATCAGATTTATCTGGTAAAAGTAACTTAATATACAAGGCAAAAGAGTTTGGTTTAGATATTGAAAGCCAGTCTGATACTATACAAAATGTGCTGCAGCAGCTTAAAGAGCTGGAAAACAGAGGATTTCAGTATGAAGGTGCAGAGGCATCTTTTGAGCTTTTAATTAGAAGAGCAATGAATACTCTGCCAGAATTTTTTGATATTTTAAGCTACCGAGTAATTGATGAAAAAAATAAATCTTTATCAGTTGCACCAATGGCAGAAGCAACAGTCAGAGTATCTGTTAATGGTGAAGTAGAGCATACAGCAGCAGGCGGAAATGGTCCTGTAAATGCACTTGATAGAGCAATAAGAAAAGCATTAATTCATTTTTATCCACAGCTTAAAGATATGGTTCTTGTTGACTATAAAGTTCGTATTTTATCAAGCCATAATGGGACACAGGCTACAACCCGTGTTCTTGTAGTAAGCCAGGATTCCTCTTCTACATGGAGCACTGTTGGGGTGGCAGAAAATATTATTGATGCAAGCTATCAGGCATTGCTTGATTCTATTATTTACAAGCTTTTAAAAGATAGAAAATAATAATTCTAACCTGCTGTCTTTCAGCAGGTTTTTTTATGCACAGAATTTTATACTCAAAATTACTTTAAGATATAGTATAAAAGTTATTTGAAATATAATAAACTGTAAATTGACATATAAGAATATCTGTAATTTTTACAAGTATAATCTTTTAAATACAGTCTTAAAAAATAAATATATGCAGCATATAAGATTTCATTATATATACTAACTTTAAGATATAAAGAAAGTATATTAATTTACTAAATGAATAAGTAACCAAATAATATAATCAGAAAATGTAATCAAAAAATAGTTTTAAGGTAATATTTATCTTAAAAAAGTAACTTTAAAAAACTATTTTTGATTTTCAGATAATCCAACAAATTTATCCATTATATCATCAAGTTTACTAATTGAAACAGTGCCCCACATTTCTTCTATTTTATTATTGCCTATACCGTGGATGTATTTTACTGTAACATCAGTAATAGATGGCAGTATAATTAAGTCAAGAAAAACATCTTTAATATTAAACATTAAATCAATAGAGCCATCTTCAGAAGGTGTGCCGCTTACTGTTAATGAGTATTTTTTGTAATACCTTAATGCAACTAATGCTGCAACTTCAACATGTTCTGCACTGAATGGTTCACCTTTACCAAATGACCAGCCTTTTTTCAGTTTAGCAATTTCTCTAATACGAACTTCAAAGTTTTCCTGCATATAAGTAACCCATTTTAAAATTATTTATTTTTTAAATAATATACTTGCCATTTTTCTAAAAAACAAGTATAACTGAAAAACTATAATTTGTAAATACTTACTTTCTTTTTAGGTTTTATTATGATTTATGATTTACATACACACTCAACACACTCTGATGGTATGCTTATTCCTGCAGAAGTAGCACGCACTGCACAGGTGCAGGGGTATCTTGGTATTGCATTAACAGACCATGTGGACAGTTCTAATGTTTATCAGGTATTACAAGCTAATTTAAAATTTAAAGAGTGGTTTAATAAATCAACAGATGATGATTTTAAAGTAATTGTTGGTGCAGAAATAACTCATGTTAATCCTAAAGATATTGCACCACTTACAAAAATAGCAAGGGATAATGGGGCAGATATAGTTGTAGTTCATGGTGAAACAATATCTGAGCCAGTTACTCCAGGCACTAACAGGGCAGCAATAGAAGCAAATGTTGATATATTAGCTCATCCTGGGCTTATAAGTTATGAAGATGTATGTTTTGCTGCAGAAAATAATGTTTATCTTGAAATTACTACAAGAAAAAGTCATGCATATACTAATGCTCATGTTGCAAATATGGCAAGAAAAGCTGGTGCAAAACTTGTTATAGATAATGATGCTCACAGTCCTTCTGATTTTACAGGCAGTGAAAAAGCATGTAAAATTATGCTTGGTGCAGGCATCAGCGAAGATGAAATAAAAAATATAATTAATAATAATAAAATAATATTTGATAAAGCTCTTGGAGGAAAAAGTGGCTAAAAAAGATAAAATCAATATTGATAATACTGGTGTAGATAAGCTTGAATCATTTATGCAGAATAACATTAAAATGATTGTTATTTTAATATCCGCATTAGTAGTATTATTTATTGCAGTATATCTTGGATATACTGCTTATAGTGTATCTAAAAATAAAAAGATTTCTTCTATTAGTGCTGCAGAAATGGTAATGCTTGATAATGCTTCTGTTGATGCTTTTGCTGCATTATCTTCAACTGTGCCATCATTAAAAGACTATATTGCTGTTCGCAGTGCAGGAATGTATTATATGTTTGGTAACAATGAAAAAGCCGTAATCGAGCTTCAAAAAGCTGGTGGCAGATTTTCAGAATTAAGTGCTGGTATGCTTTATGATTTAGGACAGAATGTTGTTCCTGCAAACTATTTACAGGGTGAAATGAGAGAATTATGGTATTATAGAAATGTATTATCATCTAAGGATAATGATAAAAATATTAATGATTTTAAAATGCTTTATCCAGAAAGCCAGCTTTTAACATTAGTTGAAAACTGGAATGTTAAGTAGAAGCTTTATAAATTATGAGTATTACTCAAAAAATTAAAAAAATCTTTATAGCAGGTATACTGGCTCTTTTACCTATTGTAGTAACGGTATATCTGCTTTACTTTTTATATAATCTTGTAGTTTCAAAAGCCAGTCCAATTGTAAAAAAAATAGCACATCAATATAATTATGATTTTAGTGAATATATTTTTCAGATTGGCACATTTATTCTTATATTATTGATTATCTTTATTATTGGCATATTTACAAGAATGTATCTTGGTAAACTTTTTATTAAGATGCTTGATAATATTATGACACATATTCCGATTGCCCGCTCTATATATAATGCAACAAAGCAGGTTATAGATTCTTTTGGCAATACTTCCGGCTCATCATTTTCTAAAGTTGTGCTTATAGAGTTTCCAAGACGGGATATGTGGATGATTGCCTTTCTTGTAAGAGATTCGCTGCCCGTAATGCAGGAAGCTTCTACAAAAGAAGAGAGTGTAAATGTTTTTATTCCAACAGCACCTAACCCTACATCTGGTTTTATTGCAATAGTTCCTAAAAAAGATATCAGAGAAATAGATATTACAGTGGAAGAAGGAATTAAGTTTGTGCTTTCTATTGGAATAATTAATTTAGATAAACATGCAGATATAAAAGAATTATTAAAGGATAAATAAGTGTATATTAATTTAGGATTAATTGGCAGCCCATTAACTCATACATTTTCTCCATTTATACACAACTATTTTTTATATAAATCAGGCCTTTGCGGCGGATATACTTGTTGTGATATAAGTTTAGAAGAGCTTGAAGAAACTATTATAATGTTTCAGAAATTTCATTTTAAAGGTATAAATGTAACAGTTCCTTATAAACAGGAAGTTATGCAGTTTTGTTCAGAGCTTGATATTACAGCAAAAAGTATTGGTGCTGTAAACACTCTGCATTTTACTGATAATGGAATTATAGGACATAATACAGATATTTTTGGATTTCATATGATGCTTGAAACTTCAGGTATTAATACATTAAATAAAAAAGTACTGTTATTAGGTGCAGGTGGTGCGTCAAGAGCTGTTATACCATATTTATTAATGAATAAGCCTGAATATTTTTTAATAGCAAACAGAACTATAGAAAAAGCTGAAGATTTATCATTATTATACGATAATAATGCAGATATTTGCAGTTTAAATAATTTACATGGTTTAGAGTTTGATATTGTTATTAATGCCACATCTATGGGAGTAAAAGGTGAGCCTTATACTGACTATGGCTTTAAAATTAATGAAGCAGCAGTAGATATGATATATAAACCACAAATGACATCTTTTTTATCATTATACAGCAAAAATAATATAAAACTTGTAAATGGTCTTGCTATGCTTATTTATCAGGCTGCAGGTTCATTTAATATATGGACTGGATGCGATATTATACCAGATATAGAGTATTTTAATAAAGCAGTATATAAATAATTTAGTGGGCTATGCAGGAATTGAACCTGCGACACCCAACTCCGGAGGTTGGTGCTCTATCCACTGAGCTAATAGCCCTAAATCGCATAATGATATATAAAATAAACTTAAATAGCAAGTTATTTTTAAAAAATGTCCTGTTAAAATTGTAAAAATCAAACATAAATAATTTTTTTATTATTTTTGTATTATTATTCTTGACAAAAACTTATTAAAAGCTATAAAGTTATTTACTTTTTAGGAGAGGATATTATGATACCACAAAAAAAATCAGCTTATAATGTTGCTGTTGTTGGAGCTACTGGTGCAGTAGGGCAGACTTTTTTAGATATTTTATCTGAAAGAAATTTTCCTATTGATAATTTAAAACTTTTTGCATCATCCAGGTCTGCTGGTAAAAAAATACAGTATAATAGTAAAGAATATATTATTGAAGAATTAACTCATAATTCATTTGAAGATGTTGATATAGCATTATTTTCTGCTGGTGCATCCAGGTCAAAAGAATTTGCACCATCTGCAGTTAAAGCTGGTGCTGTAGTAGTAGATAATTCTTCTGCTTTTAGGATGGATAAAGATGTACCGTTAGTTGTGCCTGAAGTAAACCCAGAAGATGCATTAAACAATAATGGTATAATAGCTAATCCAAACTGCACAACAATTATTATGCTTGTGCCTTTAAAACCACTGCATGATTATGCAAAAATTAAAAGAGTTATTGTATCATCATACCAATCAGCTTCTGGTGCAGGAGCTGCAGCTACTATGGAATTAATAGAGCAGACAAAAGCATGGTCAAAAGGTGAATCTATTGAAGTAAAAGCTTTTGCTCATCAGCTTCTTTTTAATGTTATTCCGCATATTGATGTGTTTACAGAAAATGGTTATACAAAAGAAGAAATGAAAATGTATAACGAAACTCGTAAAATGTTTCACTCTGATGAAATAAAAATTAGTGCTACATGTGTTCGTGTGCCAGTATTAACTGCTCATTCAGAAAGTGTTTTAATAGAAACTGAGAAAAAACTTACTCCTGAAAAAGCTAGAGAGTTACTTTCTAATGCACCAGGTGTTAAACTTTATGATAATCCTGATGAAAAACAATATCCAATGCCGCTTTTAGCATCAGGGCAGGATTTATGCTATGTTGGCAGGATAAGAGAAGATATCGCATACGATAATGGTTTATCATTTTTTGTAAGTGGTGACCAGTTAAGAAAAGGAGCAGCTACAAATGCTGTTCAAATTGCAGAGTTATTAATAAAATAAATAATTAATAAAATAAGGGATAAATGGTATATCTTTACTTGACAAGTAGAAGTAATTGTATATAATAGCCAAATCTATCCTATATATTTATGGAGGTTTTACGTGAATAAAAAAGAGCTTATCGATT